>JAUNBN010000025.1:0-5090 GCA_030527085.1 Oscillospiraceae bacterium | reverse complement strand
GACGCAGTCGTAATAGCTCTCTATCAGCTCCTCGCCGATGAAGCTCACAAGCCCCCCGGCGCGGGCTTTTTCAAAATCGAGGCGCTTGACGCCGTCGAATACGTCGGTTTTCTGTATGAGGGAATAAACCCTGCCCGCGTCCAGCTCTGTCATCTGGCAGCCGTCCGGGCCGTAGGCCTTGTAGCCGTTGTACTGCGCGGGGTTGTGGCTCGCGGTTATCATAATGCCCGCGCGGCAGCCCAGCTCTCGCACGGCGAACGAGAGCAGGGGAGTCGGCATCAGGCGGTCATAAATATGGGCCTTTATTCCGTTCGCCGCCAGAATGCCCGCAGCCTCGCGCGCAAATTCGGCGCTCTTATGGCGGGAGTCGTAGGCTATGGCGACGGCGCCGCCGCCCTCCTCGAGCGCCCACTCGGCCAGTCCCTGAGTGGCCTGCCCCACGGTGTAGACGTTCATGCGGTTCGGGCCCGCCCCCAGAATGCCGCGCAGTCCCGCCGTCCCGAAGGCGAGCGAGGTGTAAAAGCGGTCCTCAATGGCCTTTTCGTCGCCCGAGACCGCCTCGAGCTCGCTTCTTATGTCAGCTCCTTGCGCGCGCTCGCGCCAGCGCTCATATTCCTTTAAATAATCCATAAAGGCCCTCCGTTAGTTTGCTGCTTATATTATACACGAGCGCGGCGAAAAGCAAAGAGGCCAATGTCATTATATCAGGGTATTTCCCCCCGCCGAAGGCGGGGGGAAATACCCTGAAAAGTGCGCGCAGCCGAGTTGGAACGCAGGGGTATGCAGATTAAAAAGCCTTTTCATTGCTTAACTAAATGACGTTGCGCTTCAGGCTGGGGAATAAGCAAAAAAGCGCGCAACAGGGGCACTCCTTTCCTTATCTCTAAACGGAAAAGACGACCTCTCCTCTGCGGACGGTCTTCAGGACCTTTATATCTTTTATCTTTTTTGGGTCTGTCTGCATCGGATCCTCCTCGAGAATTACCAGATTTCCCTGCTTTCCTCTTTCCAGGCTGCCCTTAATGTCGTCCTCAAAGGCGAGGCGCGCCGCGTCGATTGTGTACATTCTTACGGCCTCGAAGGGCGTGAGGGCGTTTTCGGGATAGGGCTGATTTACGGCCGCGTAGATTCCGAAGAGCGAATCCATGGGGGTGACGTCCGAATCCGAGCCCCCGCCGAGAATGCAGCCCGCGTCGAGCAGGCGGCGCGAGGGATAGCCGCCGCGCTCGCGCTCCTCGCCCAGCCGCGAGCGGTAGACCGTTCCGGGGCCGCCGCGCAGCGCCGTAAAGGCCGACTGCATGGAAACCCTCAGCTTCAGAGCGCCCGCTCTTTGAATGTCGCGCTCGCTCGGAAAGCCGAAATGCTCCAGACGCAGCCTCGCGCCCGGCGCTTTTTCGGGCATTTCCTTAAGCGCCCTCTCCATCGCGTCCAGCGCCTGAGTGATGGCGAGTTCGCCGATGGCGTGGAAGGATATCGTCAGGTCGTTTTCCAGTGCGGTCTTGACAAAGCGCAGCACCTCTTCATCGCTCAGATTGAGATAGCCGCTCGTGTCGCCGTCGCAATACTTCTGCGAAAAGGCAGCCGTGCGCGAGCCTATGGAGCCGTCCAGCAGGATGTCGCCGCCCCAGCTTTTAAGCCCGGCTTCAAGGATATTGTTGACGTCCGGTGTGTTCCAGAAAACCTCTATATCTACGGGCAGTTCATCTTTGATACTGAGCATCAGCCGCACATCGTCGTCCGAGCTGTCCAGCCCCTCCTGCGGGTGCAGGGTGCATATACCGCGCGAGGCCGCGAGCGCGGCGGTGTATCTTATCGCGTCGGCGCGCTGCTCGTCTGTCCAGGAAAGGAAGTATTTCTGCTGGGCGTATTTGTTGGCCTCGTCCTGCAGCCGGCCCGTCAGCAGGCCGTCTTCATCGCGGCGCACCCCTTTAAGCTCGGGATCTACCTCCAGCGCCTCAAAGGCCGCCCGGTTTACGAGAGTGTAGTGCTTGCCCCTGTCGATGATAAAGACCGGCCGTTCAATCTCGTCAAGCTCGCTCATCAGAGGGGGCCGCCCCTCGGCGAGGCGGGATTCGTCCAGCCGTTTGCCGAAGACCCAGCTGTCATCCTCAAGAGCGCTTTCCGTCTCCTTCAAAAGCGCGATGAGAGAGGGTATGTCCGCGCAGTCGTAGAGGTCCGCTGCCATCGCGTTCATGCCTGTGGTGAGCATATGCACATGGCAGTCGTAGAAGGCGGGCAGAACGGTTGCGCCCGCGGCGTCGTGCGCCTTCAGGCCATGCCGCCGGCAGAGCTCCGCTATTTCGGCGCTCGCGCCCACGGCCTCTATTATGCCGTCCTTTATAAATACCGCCTCGGCGCGTACGCCTCCGACCATCGGTATGACATTTGCGTTGATTACAGCAAAATCCATATTCATCATGAAGCCTCTTTCGAGTTTTTTTAACAATACACCATCGCGCAAATATCTTCAAGGGAAGGGAATAGAGGGGAGCTGCTGATTTAATGACATTGTGCCGAAGGCGGAGGGGGGTCCGGAGCGCAAATTCTACGCGGCGGGACACTCCCGCTCTGAGATAATTGTTGACTATTACACCACATAGGGGTACACTGGACAGGACGACCAAAGATTTTATCCTTAAGCCTGATAAAATTGAGCGAGTTGCACAATTATCAAACGAATATTTTGGAGGAAATAATGAGCAAGTACGTACTCGGTATCGACCAGGGCACCACCGGCACGACCGTCATAGTTTTTGACGAAAAGGCGAACATCATCTCAAGCGCCTACAGCGAATTTACGCAGTTCTTCCCGAATCCCGGCTGGGTCGAGCACGACGCGAACGAGATTTACGAGGTTGTGCTGCGCGTCAGCAAGGAGGCGCTGGATAAAAAAGGCATAGCCCCCTCGGACATCGCCGCCATAGGAATCACGAACCAGCGCGAGACGACGGTCTTCTGGGATAAAAACACCGGCCGCGCGCTCTGCCCGAGCATCGTCTGGCAGGACATCCGCACCGCTGAGCGCTGTGACGAGCTCATCAAAAAGGACGGCGAGGACATAATGGCACGCACCGGCATGATAATCGTCACAAACTGCGCGGGGCCCAAAATTGAGTGGGTCATGAAGAACAACGAGGAGGTCCGCAAGGGAATAGAGGCGGGCGACGTTCTCTTCGGCACCGTCGATTCCTGGCTGGTCTGGAAGCTTTCGGGCAAGGCCGCCCATGTGACGGACTACTCCAACAGCGGCTGCACCCTGCTGCTCAATCAGGTTACGCTCGATTACGACGAGAAGATGTTAAAGGAGCTCGGCATCCCGCGCTCCATACTGCCCGAGCTGCGCTATTCGAGCGAGGTTTACGCCAACACCGACCCCGCCGAGTTCTTCGGGGCGAGCGTTCCCATTTCGGGAATAGCGGGCGACCAGCAGAGCGCCCTCTTCGGCCAGGGCTGCCTTTTCGAGGGCATGGCCAAGAACACCTACGGCACCGGCTCCTTCATGATTCTCAACACCGGCAAAAACTACAAGGGAGCGCAGGGAGGCACCTTCTCAGACGTGCTCTGCACCCAGAAGGGCGAGATACAGTACGGGCTTGAGGGCATGGCCAATGTCTCCGGCGCGGCGATACAGTGGCTGCGCGACGGCCTTGGAATAATCAATGAAGCCGACGAGTGCGAGAAGCTCGCGATGACGGTAGAGGACAACGGCGGAGTGTATTTCGTCCCCGCCTTCAACGGCCTGGGCTCGCCCTACAGCGACCCCTATGCGCGCGGGACGATAATAGGAATAACCCGCGGCACCACAAAGGGTCATGTCTGCCGCGCCGCGCTCGAGTGCATGGCCTTCCAGGTCGCCGAGGCCTTCCACGATATGGAGGAGCTCTCCGGAACCAAGATAACGGCACTCAGAGTCGATGGCGGCGGAGCCAAGAGCGACTATATGTGCCAATTCCAGGCTGATATACTGGGCGTTCCCGTGGCCCGTCCCGTTATCACGGAAACGACCTGCCTCGGCGCGGCCTACCTCGCCGGTCTGGCAGTAGGTTACTACAAGAGCGTTCAGGAGGTTGCCGACAACTGGCAGATAGAGCGCCTCTTCGAGCCTCAGGTAGACGAAGCCCGCCGCGAGGAGCTCATGGACGGCTGGCGCCGCGCCGTCGAGCGCTCGGGCAACTGGATAAAGAAGGCCTGAGAGCCAAACCTGCCATCCGTTAAAAGCAGCCGGAACGCTTTGCCGTTCCGGCTGTATTCTCGCCCTCCGGGCCGTCTTCGCCGCGTCCGCTAGCACAAGGGCAGCGCGGGCTTTTTCCTGTCTCCCCCGCGCTCTCTTAATTTGCCAGCGCGGCGGATTAGTGCTATAATCCCTGCTAATACAAAACGCAAAGGAGCGGGAAATGTCTAAATTTGAACTCACCTGCTGTTCCACGGCCGATATGTCCCAAGAGTTTTTCGACGAGCGCAGAATACCCTACGTCTGTTTCCACTTTACCATGGACGGCGAGGAATACCCTGATGACCTCGGGCGCTCCATGCCATTCGAGGAGTTCTACAAAAGGATATCCGAGGGCGCGGCTCCCACGACCTCGCAGGTCACCGTAGGCCAGTTTATAGATTTCTTCGAGCCCATGCTCAAGGAGGGAAGGGACATACTCCACATCTCCCTTTCGAGCGGACTTTCGGGCGCTTACAACTCCGCTGTTGCCGCCGCGGACGAGCTAAAAGAGAAATACCCCGAGCGCACCGTAAACATAGTCGATTCGCGCGGCGCCTCCTCGGGCTACGGCCTGCTGGTAACCCTGGCCGCCGACCGCCGCGACGCGGGCGACGGCTGCGACGAGGCGCGCGATTACGTTCTCGAGCGCCGCCTGCACATCCACCACTGGTTCTTCTCAACCGACCTAACGAGCTACTACCGCGGCGGGCGCATAAGCAAGACCGAGCAGGTTCTGGGAACAATGCTAGGCATCTGCCCCCTGCTCAATATGGACCCGCCCGGCCATCTTATACCGCGCGAGAAAATACGCGGCAAAAAGAATGTCATCAAGGCCATAACCGAGCGCATGGCCCAGCACGCCGACGGCGGCAAGAAC
>JAUNBN010000262.1 GCA_030527085.1 Oscillospiraceae bacterium | reverse complement strand
AATACTGCCAGCAGTGGAGCTTTGAGATCAGGGCGAGCTGCTCCTCGCTCGGGCTGCTGCTGAGCGTGCCGTCAGGCAGGCCGACTATGCCGTTTTTGATAATCGGCAGCTCGCGCCGAAGTTCGCCGAGAAAGCTGAAGAAGGGGTCCGTATTTGCGCAGCCGGCAAGCTCAAGCGCGACCTCTCCAAGGAAGCTTGCGCTTATGCGGCCGTCGGCCGGCAGGTCGAGACCGGCGGCAGCCGCCTCAAAAGCGCCGGTATCGGCGTAGGCGTCGTTTGCCCAGATGAGGAAAGGCACCGTGCAGTTATTTACAACGTCCTCGGCGGTCTCGCTCTGTCCGACGCTCATGCCCAGCTCGCGGTAGCTGAGGTGATCTGCGCCAAGGTTTGGCAGATGGTCGCCGAAGAACACCAGCAGGTACGGCTCGTCAAGGCCGTTGAGGTATTCTGTAAGCTCGAGGAGCATATCAGACGAGCACTTTATACCATATGAATACACGGAGAGATATTCATTTGCCGCGGCGCTTAAGGAAACTGATGTCTGAACGTCGGGAATCGCAAAATCGTATTTTGAATATGTATAGGCCTGGTGGTTCTGGATGGTGGTCGCATAGGTGAAAAGATGCGAGCCGTCTGCCGTCCTCTTTTCGATCTCAGCCTTGATATTTTTTAGAAAAGCCGAATCCAGGAAGGATTTGTCCTCGAGGTCTTCTATGAAAACCTTGGAGTCGAAGCCCATATAGCTCATTGCGCTGTCGCGATTATAAAACCAACTGTTGCCCGGATGCATGTAAAACGAGATCAAGCCCGCGCTCTCTGTCACCGTGGCCATGGAAGGAATGGATTTATGGAAGCTTCGCAGTGCGGAGGGGTTTCCTTCAGATATCAGGTTGGTCTGCATACCGGTCAACACGTCAAATTCGGTGTTGGCCGTGCCCGCGCCGAAGTTCGGCGTAACAATGTGGCCGCTGACGCAGTTTGGACTGTTTTTGACCTGCCAGTAGCTGTAGAGGGGATTTTCCTCATACGAATAGGTGAAGGCTTCGTTCTCTGTCAGATCCGTGAACGCCTCGCACATTACCACGAGGATATTGGGAACGCTGCCGGTCTCAACAGACCCGGTCCCGCTCTCCTCTATCCACGCCCTGACCTGTGATGCCGAATAACCTTCGGGCTTGTCCACATTGTACATATCGAAATTATAAATAAAGCAGTAATTAAACCCGAGCTCATTGAATACGGAGGTGATGTTGTATCGTGAGCTGACCGGGAAGGTCTGATAGAGCTCTTTGTCGCGGTAGCAGGTGAAAAAGGCGGTGAAGAACACGGCGGCGGTCAAAACGAGCCCGATGATGCGCGGCGCCGCCGGGCGTTTTTCGGTCCTTCCAAACAGTATTCCCAGCGCTATGAACACCGCGCTTGAAATCAGGATAAGCAGGACGATGTCCCAGTGCATATTGAGATGATACTCGCCCGTAGCCTGCAGCGCCTCGCGCAAAAGCGCGATGTCTCCGGGGACAAAGGGATCGTCCCGGCCGTCGATTTTCAGCAGATTGATATAGTTCAGCAGCCCAAAAACAAGGTTGGCAGCGCCGCCGGAGATGAAGCTGTTGCTGCATAAAAAATATATCGTCATAACAAGAGCCGCTATCGGCAGGCCGTTGAGGGCTATGAGCAGAGGGCTTTCCCGCATGAAGTTTATGCTGTAGATAAAGGAGCTCGGCTGTATATAAACGCACATGAGAAAAATCCACGCCGCCATCAGCAAAAGCTCGAGCCATATCAGTTTGTTGTGCAGACGAGAAAGCTTTTTCAAAGTATCACCTGTTTCCGGAGTTTTTACATGAGAGAGATTATACACCGGAAGCGAGCCTGACGCAACAACTTTTGGCTCCGCCGCGGTTTTGCGACAGGAAAAATTAAAGGCGGGGTATTGACTTGCAATTTCGCTTGTGGTATTATATATGAGCTGTCAAGGCAGCAAATATATCGCGGAGTGGAGCAGTCCGGTAGCTCGTCGGGCTCATAACCCGAAGGTCGT
>JAUNBN010000261.1 GCA_030527085.1 Oscillospiraceae bacterium | reverse complement strand
GCTTTTTAGGGTGTGTCCCGCCGCGTGGATTTTTCGCTGTCTTTCTCCATCCTTCGGCGGGGGAAAGACAGCATTACAGGCTTATAGGCAACTCGCGCTTTTTAAAAGGTCGCGAGCGAGGTAGCGCCGCAGGGCAGCGCAAGGCCGCTCTCGCTTACAGGAAGGCCTATCTCGTCGCTTCTTATCGTGGGTTTCAGTTCTTTCAGCGCTTCGGCCACCACGCAGCCCGCCGCCGAGGGGGCCAGTCCCGTTGTGTAGGAGTTGAGCGCGAAGAAGAGCGGCTTTTCGCTCAGGAGCGCGCGGCACTCGCAGACTAACTCGAAGATGTTGTCCTCCAGCCGCCAGAGCTCCCCCGAGGGGCCGCGCCCGTAGCTGGGCGGGTCCATTATTATCGCCTCGTAGCGTCTGCCCCGCCGCGCTTCGCGGCGCACGAACTTGAGGCAGTCGTCCACTATATATCTTATCGGGGCGCTCTCCAGCGAGTTGAGCGAGGCGTTGCGCTTCGCCAGCGCCACCATTCCTTTGCTCGCGTCCACATGGCAGACGCTCGCGCCCGCCTTGAGGCAGACGAGGCTGGCAGCTCCCGTATAGCCGAAGAGGTTGAGCACCCGAACCTCCCGCCTCGCCGCAGCGATAAGCTCTCTGTAGAGCCTCCAGTTGGCTGCCTGTTCGGGGAATACTCCGGTGTGCTTGAAGCCCGTAGGAGTCACGAAGAGCTCGAGCTCGCCTCCCCAGCTGACCGTCCACTCCGCGGGCAGGGAGCGCTTGAACTCCCAGGAGCCCCCTCCCTTTAAGGCGCGGTGGTAGACCGCGTCGGCCTCGCGCCAGCCTTCATGCTTTTCCTCGCTCTTCCAAATGACCTGCGGGTCGGGCCTTATGAGCAGGTAATCGCCCCAGCGCTCGAGCCTGCGCCCCGCGCTCGTATCTATAAGCTCGTAGTCGAGCCAGCCCTCGCCCAGCCGCATTTCAGCCGAGCCTCTCTTTGAGTCTTTGCTCTATTTCCCGCGCGGCTGTTTTTATCTTTTCCTCGTCGCGCCCCTCGACCATAATGCGTATCAGCGGCTCGGTGCCTGAAACGCGCACGAGCACGCGCCCGGTGTCGAAGAGCTCCTGCTGCTGGGCCTCTATAAAGCCCTGCAGCTCCTCGTCCTCTTTAAAGCGGGCCTTGCCCTCGGCGCTTACGGGCAGATTTATCATAAGCTGCGGGTAGCGCTTGATTTCGGAGAAGAGCTCGCTCGCCCTTTTGCCGCTCTGCTTCAGGATTTGCAGCAGCAGCGCGGCCGTAGCCTCGCCGTCGCCGGTCGTGCAGTAGTCAGTCATTATAACATGCCCGCTCTGCTCGCCGCCGAGCACGCAGCCGGAGCGCAGCAGCTCCTCTAAAACGTAGCGGTCGCCTACGGCTGTGCGGACGGCCCTTATGCCGTTTTGCTTGCAGAAGTCCATAAAGCCCAGGTTCGTCATAACGGTAACGACGCAGGCGTCGTTTTTAAGTCTGCCCTGCTCCTTAAAATACCTGGCGAGCGCGGCTATAATCATATCGCCGTCTATGAGCGAGCCCCTTTCGTCCACCGCGAGGCAGCGGTCGGCGTCGCCGTCGAAGGCTATTCCTATATCCGCGCCTCTCTCAAGCACGCTCCCGCGCAGCTTTTCAAGGTGAGTGGAGCCCACGCCGTCGTTGATATTCACCCCGTCGGGGCTCACGCCTATATAGTGCGCGTCCACTTTAAGCCGCGCGAATATCTCCCTTGCGCTTTTATAAGCCGCTCCGTTCGCGCAGTCTATAACGGCCCTTATCCCCTCAAGGTCGCCTTCCACACAGGAGACGACGTGCTCAACATAGTCCTCTAGAGCCTTGGGGCTGCGGCCCGCCGTGCCTATTTCGCCGTGGGTCTTGAGCTTAATCTCGCCCTTTTTCTCGAAGATATAGCTCTCTATTTCGTCCTCTATCGCGTCCGCGAGCTTGTAGCCCTCGGAATTGAATATCTTTATCCCGTTGAACTCGACCGGGTTGTGGGAGGCGGAGATGACTATACCCGCGTCCGCGC
>JAUNBN010000024.1:11040-11943 GCA_030527085.1 Oscillospiraceae bacterium | reverse complement strand
CGATACCGGATATCATCAACATGACCTCGGCGGAGGGCAAGACTACGCTTCGCGCGCTGGGCCTTTCCGTCAGGCAGGAGAGCGTTTCCGACGAGAACTACGAGACGAACCGTATAGTCCAGGTCTCTCCCGTAGTCGGCAGCGAGATAGAGTCCGGAACTACCGTAACAATCTATGTAAACACTCTCACAATGACCGGCACCGTAGCCGTGCCCGACCTCACGAACCTTCTGCTCTACGAGGCGCGCACGACGCTGAACAGCTACGGCCTGCAGCTCGGCGAGATTACAACCGTGGCAAACAGCGCGGCGAGCGGAACGGTAGTCGCCCAGAGCATAGAGCCCGGAACCACGGTTGACAGCAACACCGTAATAGACGTAAGCGTCAGCGAGGGCGTTATCTACCCCGAGGCCTTCTGGGTGGACAATATAAGCCTTACTGTGGGCGACACGGCTAATATAAACGTCAAAAAGAACCCCGAGAACGCCGAGGGAAGCTTCAGTTATTCCTTTACGGGCAACTATATAAGCATAAGCGGCTCCACGATTACCGCCCTCGCAGCCGGCAGTACCACTGTGACGGTAACCTGCAACGAGACGAGCGCCACGAGCACATTTACAGTGACTGTAAGCAATGCCGTCTCTGTTTCAGTCACGGGAGTCAGCTTGAACGAGAGCAGCGCGGCTTTACCGGCGGGCGGAACGCTTCAGCTGACGGCTACTGTTGCGCCGGACAACGCGACGAATAAGTCGGTTACATGGACTTCCGACAATTCCGCCGCTGCAACTGTGAGCGACAGCGGCCTTGTTACGGCAGTTGCGGAGGGTAGGGCAATCATAACGGTTACAACGTCCGATGGCAATTACAGAGCTGCTTGTGAGGTTACCGTAAGCGCCGCTTCGA
>JAUNBN010000024.1:0-11030 GCA_030527085.1 Oscillospiraceae bacterium | reverse complement strand
CACCATAAGCGGCGCAAACGTGACCGTCGAAGTGACGTTTGCTCCATGACGGAGACGGCAAATATACAAAACGGAAGAATTTTGAAGGGCATCGGCGGCTTTTACTATGTAAAGACCGCCGACGCCGTATTGGAATGCAGGGCCAAGGGCATATTCAGAAGACGCGGCCTCACCCCCCTCGCGGGAGACAGCGTTACGGTCGAGGGCGAGGAGGGCGGCTATGTTATAAGCGAAATAGCCCTGCGCTCGAACGCGCTGGCGAGGCCCGCCGTCGCCAATGTGGGCGCGCTCTTTATAGTGCAGTCTTCCTGCGACCCGAGGCCGAATTACCGGGTGATAGACGAGATGAGCGCCATAGCCCTGAGAGCGGGGATAAAGCCCATAGTGGTGCTGACAAAAACGGATATCGAGCCGGACGATGAATTTCTCAGAATCTACCGCCGCGCGGGCTTCGAGGCCATAGACCTGCACGGCCAAAGGGGAGCGCTCGAGCGTCTGAGGGAGCTCGCGGCGGGAAAAATAAGCGTCTTTTCGGGCAACAGCGGGGTGGGTAAATCCACCCTTATAAACCTGATAGACCCGCGCCTCGAGCTCGAGACGGGACTTACCAGCAAAAAGCTGGGCCGCGGCAGGCATACCACGCGCGCCGTCTGTCTTTATGAGTTCGCGGGCGGCTGGCTGGCCGATACCCCCGGCTTTTCCTCGCTGGACTTCACCGAGGGAGACTCCATACCCTCGCGCGAGCTCGCAGGCTGTTTTCCCGAATTTGAGCCGTTTACCGAAAGCTGTGCCTTCAGCGACTGCTCGCACACGGTCGAAAAGGGCTGCGCCGTGCTCGCAGCGCTGGAGCGAGGCGAAATAGAACCCAGCCGCCACGAGAGCTATAAGGAGCTCTGCCGCCGCGCGCGCGAGGCGGAGAACAGATGGTAGACGCGCTTCGCGCAGACTTTCGCCTGCCTGCCCTCAAACGCCGCCATGCCTTCTCCGCGGCTCAAGCCAAACTCTTTGTATATTTAGGCATTTAATCGCTTTTTAGTATAACCGTTAAAACAGCGGCGACCCTCTCCTTAAAGGGCGCCGCGTTTTTGCATGTAAAAAATCTTATTCGTAGCGCAGAGCCTCTATCGGGTCCATCTTAGCAGCCTTGTTGGCGGGGTAGTAGCCGAAGAACACGCCTATTATCATGGAAAAGCCCACGGCGATGCAGATCCAGAGCGTCGAGGCTCGCGCGGGGTAACCCAGCAGATTGCTCGCAAGCACGCCCAGCCCCACGCCTGAGAGTATTCCGATAATCCCGCCGATAAGGCAGATTATCATGGACTCGACTATGAACTGCAGCCTTATAGCGCCGTTCGTTGCGCCCAGAGCCTTGCGCGTGCCTATCTCGCGCGTGCGCTCGGTTATGGAGACGAGCATTATATTCATAACGCCTATCCCGCCCACCAGCAGGCTTATTGCCGCTATTGCAGCTATGGCCAGCGTGACGGTCGAGAGCATTTCGTTTATCGTGTCCAGCATCTCCTCCATGCTCGAGGCGGAGGCGGTGTAGCTCATGTTGCGGGTGTAGAAGCTCGCGAAAAACTCGGTCGTCGCGTCCGCCAGCTCAAGAGTATCAATTCCGCTCGCGGCTACGACAGTTATGCTCTGGTAGCCGTCCGAGGCGCCGGTCAGTTTTTTAACAGTGCTTATCGGCAGATACATATTCGTCGAGCCGCTGGAAAGCATCGAACTTAAGGCGCTCGTGTCCTCCTCCTCGGCGTAAACCCCTACTATATAGAAGTAGGCAAAGCTGTTGTTTATCGGAACCGCCACGCGCTCGCCTATGGGGTCCGAGACCTCGCTCAAAACCGCCTCGACAAAGCTCTCGGAGACGACGCAGACCTTCTTCTCGCCGTCTATGTCCTCCTGCTTTATAAGACGGCCGGTCTTGATATCCAGCTCGTTGTCGGTGAAATAGTCGGCGTTAACGCCTGTTATGCTGACAGAGGCGCTCGAGTCTTTGTTGGTGACCTCGGCGCTGCCCGCGCTCTCGGTGAGCTGTATTGAGGAGATAAATGAGGAGTAGGCGTAGCGGTATTCAGCTATCATCTCTTCGCTTATGAGGTCGCTTTCCTCGGGCGAGGATCGCCCGAACATATAGCCGCCCACGCCGAAGGTCTCGCTCTCCTCGTCCTCGGAGCTCTTCTCGGTGAGGCTGACGGTTATATTGCTCGCGCCCAGGCCGGCCATACTGGTCGTTATTGAGCCCGTCAGCGAGTCGCCGACGGTTACTATGGCTATAACCGAGCCTATGCCTATTATTATGCCGAGCATGGTGAGCAGCGCGCGCATCTTGCGCGATTTGAGGCTCGCGACGGCGAGCACTATATTATCCCAAAGTCCCACTTGAGGCAGCTCCCTTCTCCTCGCCCGTTATGCGGCCGTCGAGTATCGTGAGAATGCGCTGGGTCTCCTCGGCCAGGGAGCGGTTGTGGGTTATTAAAACTATGGTCTTGCCGTGGCGGCGGTGCAGGTCGTGGAAGAGGTCCATCACAGTGCGGCTCGTTTCGGAATCGAGCGCGCCCGTCGGCTCGTCGGCCAGCAAAATCGCGGGGTCGTTGGCCATCGCGCGCGCTATGGCGACGCGCTGCTTCTGCCCTCCGGAAAGCTCGTTGGGCTGGTGCTTCGCGCGGTCGGCCATATCCACCATTTCAAGCAGGCGGGCGGCGCGGCGCGCCCTCTCTGAGGCGGAAACTCCCGCGTAGAGCATCGGCAGCTCTACGTTTTTCTGCGCGCTCATGCGCCCTATGAGGTTGAAGGTCTGAAAGACGAAGCCGATATTCACGTTTCTGATGCGCGAGAGCTCCGAGTCCTTAACCGAGGCCATGTCCTCGCCGGCGAGCTCGTAGCTGCCCTCTGTGGCGCGGTCAAGCACGCCTATGATATTCATAAGCGTGGATTTGCCCGAGCCGCTCTCGCCGACTATTGAAACGAACTCGCCCTCATGAACGTCGAGGTTTATGCCGTGCAGGATTTCGAGCTCGTTGGGCTTGCCAATGTAGAAGCGCTTTATTATGCCGCGCATCTTTATAAGGGACGAGGCGCTCCTGCTCATCAGCCGCCACCCGGCATTCCGCCGCCCTGACCGTTGCCACCGCCGCCAGTGGGAGCCGCGCCGCCCCCGCCGGCCTGCCCCGCGCCGCCCATTATGAAGCTGAAGCTGCTGCTGTTGGCCTCTATCTCCGCCTCGGCCTCCTCGGCTACGGCGCTCGCGCGCACCACCATTCCCTCGGCGAGGGCGGCTGAGGCTATCTCTATGTAGTAGTCGTTGGACTCGCCGGTAGTGACCTCGTAGGGCTCGAAAACCTGCTCGCCGTTTTCCTCGCCGGTGAGCACATAGACGACGCTGCTGCCGTTTTCGAGCGTGCCTACAGCGTCGTAGGGGACGACGAAGACGTTATCTATGGTTGAGAGTATTATTTCAACCGAGGCGTTCATGCCGATGAGCAGACCGTTGGAGCCGCCCAAAACTGAGACCTCGGCCGCGAAGGTGCTGCTCGTCGCGCTGCCGCCGCCCATGCCGCTTGAGGAGTCGGCAACTGGGCTTATCATAGAGACCTCGCCGGATATCTCACCCTCGGTGGCGTCGCTGGTTATGATGCAGTCCATGCCTATCTCGATATTGGGCACGTCGTACTCCGCGACGGAGATTGAAACTATAAGATCCTCGGTGTCCTGTATCGTAGCAACGGCGCTGTTGCCCGGCGCGCTGCCCACCGAGGCGTTCAGGGAGGTAACCGTGCCGCTCGTAGAGGCCACCAGTGAGCAGTCGTCGAGTTGCTCTCGCAAATCGTCGAGGCTGTCGCTGCTCTGCGAGTCCGTGTAGGTCTCGTAGGCGCTCTCCATGCTCTTTTTGCGCGTGGCCGTCGTCTCGCTCGCGTTCTCGTAGGCGGTCTTGGCGCTGTTATAGGCCTGAAGCGCGCTGTTGTAGGCGGTCTCGTAGGCGGTGTAATTCGCTATTGTCTTTGCATTATTCAGCGCATTGAGAGCTGTATTAAGAGTGTCGTTTATATGAGTCTGCAAATTAGTTTGCGCAGTGATAAAGGTTCCATACAGACTTGCGCTGCTGCAGTGAGCGCAGTTGCCAAAATCGGGAGCTTCGGACACGACGTGCCGGTTCACGCAGGCGTTCATGGCGTTTGTCAATTGGGTGGAGGCCGTAGCCAGCGCCGCCTCCAAAGAGACGCGGTCAGCCGCCGCGCGGTCGTATTCCGCCTGCTCGGGCTTGACTTCGTTTACGGCGCGCGTGTAATTGGCGCTGGCCGTGTTGTAGGCGCTCGTGGCGCTGCTAAGCGAGTTGTAGGCGTCCTGCTCGCTCAGCCGCGCCTTTTCGTAGGCCTCGACCGCCTCGAGATAGCTTTCGTAGGCTCTTTCAATAGTGTCCGCAAGGCTCTCCTCGGCCTTGCTTATCTGTTCCTCGAGCTCTGTCGAGTCGAGCGTTACAATAAGGTCCCCGGCCTCGACATAGTCGCCCACCTGCACGTTTATCTCCTTGACCTTGTAGCTCAAGGAGGAGGTGACGGTGGAGGTATTGGCGCTCTGAACCGAGCCTGTCGCCGTGACGGTCTCGGCCAGCGAGCCTCTCTCAAGCGTGGTCGTCCTCGTGTAGCTTATGCTGTCCGCGTTAATTGTCGGCATACGCGAGGCCCTTATACCAAAAATAACAGCCGCAGTCACTCCCAGCGCGAGCGCGCAGATAATAATAACAAAAAGCGCCTTATGCTTCTTTCTGAAACGGCCTGCGGCGGCCGCCGCTTTCATGATGCCCTCGCGCAGACGGCTTGGCTGCTTCTGCGTTTCGGCAGCGCCGCTCTTTTTGGTTTTCAGCTTCATTTAGAACCCTCTCGCCAAAGTTTATTCCGCTTTTTTGATTGATAATGCCTCGTTCGCATGGAATGCTTGCTCTGCTTTCCTGCCGCAGGCTAGGAAGGCAGAGCGTTAAGCACGCTTTTGCAGCACGAATTTCCGCTTGCGGCTGCACACTGCTCCATGATAACCGCGCGGGCTTAAAGCAGGCTTAAAGTTCACGACCCGCCGCCGAAAGCAGGAGAGGCATAAAGTTATTTTAATAAATTATATAAACTCAAGATAAATTCCTGATGTGGGGCGGGTGAATTTGAGGTGAAGAAAGCTTTGCTTATCCTGTCCGCCCAGTGGGAAGGGAGTGGTTCAAAAGCGGGTATTTGAGGCTGCATTCCCCCCGCCGAAGGCGGGGGGAATACAGCAAAAAGCGCGCAATATGGGCACTCCCCAGCGGGAAATGTGTATGGAAATAACAGGCGAATTGTGTTATATTAATTACTGATTTAATCTAACTCTTACATAAGGAATAAAAAAGCTTGAAAGACGAATATGAAAAGGGCCGGCAGATTTTTAAGCTCGCGGGCGCCTTATATCCGATTTGCCGCAGCATTACGGGTCCCGGTGTGCGGGAGACATTAATCATACTGTCAGATTATATCGGCGAAGAGAATGGCATCGGCCTTACGCTGCATACGGTTCCTTCCGGCACAAAGGTCTTTGACTGGACGGTTCCGAAAGAGTGGCTGATACGCGAGGCTTTTATAGAGGACGAGGAACAAAAACGAATTATTGATTTCAAGAGGAATAACCTTCATGTAATGGGCTATTCTACTCCGGTTGACGAATGGGTAGAGCTTGATGAACTGAAGAAGCACATATACACCCAGCCCGATATGCCGGACGCGATACCCTACGTGACCTCTTACTATAAAGAGCGTTTTGGCTTCTGCATGAGTGAGGAACAGAAAAACTCGCTGCCGCCCGGCAAGTTTCACATGTATATAGACAGTGAGCTTATAGATGGAAATCTAAACTACGGAGAGATAATTCTACCGGGAGAGACAAAGGGCGAGGTTTTCTTTTCAACCTATATTTGCCATCCCTCCATGGCTAACAATGAATGCTCAGGCCCGGCGCTGGCGGCTGAATTGATACGTTATGTGCGTTCGCTCGCGCGCAGGAAGTATACCTACCGCTTTATTTTTATCCCCGAAACAATAGGGTCTATTACCTATCTCAGCAGAAATCTGAAGCATTTGAAGCAATTTGTTGTGGCCGGTTTCAACCTCTCCTGTGCGGTGATGACCGAGCCTATTCAATCGTTGAGTCCCGCTACGCAGACACTCTGGCGGATCGAGTGCTTAAAAATGCGCTTTGTTACCGCGAGAGAGTTCAGATATACTCTTTTTTGGAGCGCGGTTCGGACGAAAGACAGTATAACGCTCCGGGGGTAGACCTTCCCGTTGTCGGATATTCGCGCTCCAAATATGGAGAATATCCCGAATATCACACATCGAAGGACGATATGCAATTGATAAGTCCTCAGGGTTTTCAGGGCAGTTATGAGATAATGACTCAGGTGATTAGCGCTCTTGAGTATAACAAAGCGTATAAGGTCAAGGTCTTATGCGAGCCGCAGCTCGGAAAGCGGGGCTTATATCCTACAATCAGCCAAAAGGGGAACTACGACGGCGTAAAAGCGATGACCGACTTTATTGCCTATGCGGACGGCAAAAATGACCTCATAGAAATAAGCAATATTATCGGGGTTCCGGTGAATGAACTGATCCCGATAGTTGAGAAGCTTATTGACAATGATCTTATTGATTGAGGTCAACTAATGTTGGGTTCGCTCAAATAAAGTATTAGGTGTAGAGGTAATATGGAAGCATACATAGGCTTAAGAGAATACGCAAGGCGTCTGGACATTGAAGCGGGGGACACTGTCTTTATTTCCTCTGACGCAAAAAGGCTTCTGTGGGACGCTTTGAGCAACAGGGCGAAACCTGAGCTTAATGAGTTTATCGATGGTCTCATCGAAGCGGTTGGGCCAAAGGGTAGCGTTATTTTTCCCACCTACAACTGGGATTTCTGCTCCGGGATAGCGTTCGACTTTCACAATACGGAATGCAGAACGGGAACCTTGGGTTCGCTGGCGCTGGAGCGCGGAGATTTTAAAAGGACAAAGCACCCCATTTATTCCTTCGCGGTTTACGGCCGGTGTCAGGATGTGCTCTGCTCCATGGAAAACAAGGATTCCTTTGGTATGGATTCGCCCTTTGCGTTCTTTCATGAGCATAATGTGAAAAATTATATGGTAGATGTTTCCCTGCAGCACTGTTTCACATTTACACATTATGTTGAACAATGCTGTGGAGTAAAATACCGGTTTATTAAGGACTTTACCGCCGGTTATTTAGATGAGAACGGTCTTGCCGGTCAAAGAAGCTACTCCATGTTTGTAAGGGATTTAAACCTCGACGTTGAAACAACAATAGACCCGATTGAGGAAGACCTTTTAGCCGCACGTGCGTTAAAGAAGTATCGTGTGAATAATTCTATTATTAAGCTTGTATTTATGGGTCAGGCCTATGAGGTCTTGACGAAAGACATTACAGAAAACAAATCAAGAAAACTCTGTACATATAAAGGACAATAAGGAGAAACCAATATGAATGAGAGCGCAGTATTGAAAAGATTGCAGTCCATTTTTCAGGACGTGTTCGGAGACGAAAACCTTAAGATAAGCTCGGACTCCAGCGCGGATAATATCCCCGCCTGGGACAGCCTGATGCAAATCCTTATTTTACAAGCCGTGCAGGACGAGTTCGGAAGCGAATTCTCGGTAGATGAAGTTTCTCAAATAAAAACCGTAGGCGATATAATAAACGCCGTTTTGGAAAAGAACAATGGATAAGCACGAAAGAGAGTTTGTCAACTCCTCCAACTTTGAGTTAAAAAGGCGAGAACTCTGATGACGAATCTTTTCGAGTATCCTATAGACGCAAAACAGCTGCTTCGGAAAAAGGCTGCCGTAAAAAAAGAGCTTTTGAACAAGGGCTCAGACTGGATAGAAAAGAAAATTGCGGTTTTAGGCGGCTCTACCACAAACGAGGTAACGGCGCAGCTTGAGCTGTTTTTGCTCTATAACGGAATAAAGCCGGAGTTCTATCAATCCGAATACGGCCAATACTGGCAGGACTCTGTGTTTGGAACGCCGCAGCTTGATGAGTTTTCTCCTGATGCGGTTTATATACACACAAGCTGGCGCAATATTACGCGTTTTCCCCAACCGGATTCCACCCCTAAAGCCGCAGAGCAAATGCTCCACGAGGAGTTTGAACGCCTGCAGTCCATGTGGCAGGCTCTGGAAGAAAGATATCAATGCCTTATTATCCAAAATAACTTCGACCGTCCCAATTACCGCCTTTTGGGGAATCGGGATATCTGGGAGCGAACACAGCGGATTTTGTATCAATGATATCGATTATATCGCGCAGGAGTACGGCCTTTCAGAGTGGGGTTCTCCGCTGTACTGGCATATGTATAAATACGCCTGCTGCTTGGATGCCGTACCCTATGTTGCGCAGAGCGTTGCCAATATACTCAAGTCTGTATACGGAAAAAACAAAAAGGTTCTGGCGTTGGATTTGGACGACACTCTTTGGGGCGGCGTAGTGGGAGAGGACGGCGCAGGAGGACTCGAAATCGGCAGGGAGACCGCGCTCGGCCAGGTTTATTTAGAGTTTCAGCAGTATTGCAAAATGCTCGAGCAAATAGGCGTTGTGCTGGCGGTCAACTCAAAAAATGATATGCAGAACGCGCTGGAGGGCCTGAACCATCCCGACGGGGTACTCAGGCCGGACGACTTTGTAAGCATTAAAGCAAATTGGAATCCCAAGGACCAAAACCTGCGGGAAACGGCGCAGGAGCTGGCGCTTGGCTTGAATAGCTTTGTATTTGCAGACGACAACCCGGCAGAACGTGAAATCGTAAAAGCCCGGCTCCCTGAGGTGTCCGTCCCCGAGCTTGGAGCGGCTGAGAAATATATAAATATGCTTGACCGCAGCGCTTATTTTGAAGTGACGGCGTTTTCGCTGGAGGATGCTTCCAAGACGCAGCAGTACAAGTCAAGGGCGGCTGCGAGCCGGGCGAACGCGGAATATGCCGATTACGACGACTACCTCGCGAGCCTTGAGATGCGCGCGGTCATTTCGGATTTTGAGCCGATTCATATACAAAGGATAGCGCAGCTTACGAACAAAACAAACCAGTTTAATCTTACAACGCTCAGATGCAGCGAAAAAGACATAGACGCCATGCGAAAAGAGCCGAACCGCATTTGCTTGTGCGGGCGGCTGACAGACAAATTCGGCGACAACGGTATTGTCTCGGTTGTGTCCGGAGAGCTGCTGAATGGTGAAATGCATATAAGGCTTTGGCTGATGAGCTGTCGTGTTCTAAAGCGCGGACTGGAAGACGCCATGATGAATGTGTTTATTAAAAAAGCGCGGGATGCGGGAGCAAAGAGCGTAATAGGGTATTTTTACCCTACGGAAAAGAACTCCATGGTAAAGGATTTTTACCCCTCAATGGGTTTTTCAGAGCTTTCGTCTGACAAGACGGGTTTTGCAGCGTATAAGCTTGATATCGCCTCATACAAGGCAAAAAAGACCCATATTGATTATTAGCCCTAAACAGAAAATATGAAGAAAGAGCGCGGCGGCCCTTTAAAGCCCCGCGCCCTTTTCTTTGTATTTTTGCTCAATCGCGCTTATTTATAAAGAATGAGCGCCATAAACTCCAGCGGCTCCTCGCCGGCGTTTTTGATGCCGTGGCCCTGGCCGTCGTTCGTGAATGAAACGTCCCCGGCCGAGAGGGTCTTCATCTCGCCGTTGTCGTTGTATTCCGCGGTACCTTTGAGAATATAGTAGCACTCCGTCTCGCCGTGGTGCTCGTGGTAGCCCATCGAGCAGCCGGGCTCGAGAATAATATGGGCGTAGGTGCGGCCCTTGCCGTTGAGCTCCGCCTCGTCGTTGAGTATGTTCTGCTGTATGGTCACGCCCTCGCCGCCGCGAACCTGCTCGCGCAAATCTATTTTGCGCTCGTCCCTGCGTCTTATCATAGCTCGGTCTCCTTTATTGATTTACTGCTTTCTGCTTTTGATATTAATTTAATGCGCGCTCAAAGTCAACGCCTTCTTCGGGGAGGGTGTGTAAGCCAGTGAAGCTTCCCCGCAATCGGGACGCTGCCTCTCGGAAATGCTCTTGAAATTTAAGAACGAATGTTCTATAATTGAAGCGCCCACAGTGAGGGGAGGCGGGGGTCTTGGGCGAGAGGATAATACTGCATTCCGATTTGAATAATTTTTACGCCTCGGTAGAGCTTTTGGAGCGCCCGCGCCTGAGGGCTTTTCCCGTTGCGGTCTGCGGCAGCGCCGAGCTGCGCCACGGCATAGTGCTGGCGAAGAACGAGCTCGCGAAGCGCGCCGGAGTGAGGACGGGTATGGCCATATGGCAGGCGAGAGAGCGCTGCGCCAACCTGCGCGTGCTCGAGCCGCACATGCCGCGCTATATAGAGTATTCGCGGCGCGCGCGGGATATCTACCGCGACTATACGGAGTTTATAGAGCCCTTCGGGATAGATGAGTGCTGGCTGGATATAACGAGAGCCGCGCCCGATTTCGAGAGCGGCGCGCGCCTCGCCGAGGAGATACGCGCCAGAATAAAGACCGAGCTGGGCGTGACGGTCTCCATAGGCGTGAGCTTCAACAAGGTGCTGGCCAAGCTCGGCTCGGACTACAAAAAGCCGGACGCCGTAACGGTTTTTACCCGCGAGGACTTCCGCGCCCTTGTCTGGCCTCTGGCGGTGGAGGAGCTTTTATACGTAGGGCGGGCAACCTCGCGCAAGCTGCGCTCCATGGGCATAAACACCATAGGCCAGCTCGCGGCGGCCGACCCCGCCGTGCTGAGGCTGAAGCTGGGCAAGATGGGGGAGCTGATCTCGAGTTATGCTCGCGACGCGGACAGCTCGGGAGTGATGCGCGACAATGAGAGCGACCCCGTAAAATCCGTAGGCAACAGCACAACCACCCCGCGCGACATAGCCTGCGACGCGGACGCGAAAAAGGTGATATACGCGCTGGCGGACAGCGTCGGCACGCGGCGTCGCGAGGGCGGCTTTCGCGC
>JAUNBN010000260.1 GCA_030527085.1 Oscillospiraceae bacterium | reverse complement strand
TCGGGTCGAAGGCGTCTCGCAGACCGTCCCCGAAGAGGTTGAGCGAGAGGACTATGAGCGAGATGACGACCGCCGGTATGACGAGCCTGAAGGGGTAGGAGGTGAGACCGTTGAGCGCGTCCGAGGCCAGAGAGCCCAGCGAGGGCATCGGCGCGTTAACACCCAGGCCCAAAAAGGAGAGGTAGCTCTCGGTGAAGATGGCATTCGGTATCTGAAGCGCGGTCGAAATGATAACGACGCTTATGCAGTTGGGTATGAGGTGCTTAGTTATAATCCACTTGCCGCCCGCGCCCGTAGCGCGCGCCGCAAGGACGTATTCCTGCTCGCGCAGCGAGAGTATCTGCCCGCGGATAAGGCGGGACATCGAGACCCAGTAGAGCAGGCCGAAGACGATAAAGAGGCTTATGAGGTTGCTGCCTATTTTGGCCAGCGGCGTGCCCTCTATGGCGGGCGTGAGCGAGACGCGCAGCACGGCCGAGAGCAGTATGACCATAAGCATGTCCGGCAGGGAGTAGATCATATCGACTATACGCATTATGAAGAGGTCCACCTTGCCGCCGAAGAAGCCGGCGACGGAGCCCACCGTCATGCCGATAATTAAGACTATTATGCTCGCGAAGAAGCCGACGGCCAGAGATATTCTGGTGCCGTAGACCACTCGGATAAAGTAGTCGCGCCCCGCGGAGTCTGTGCCGAAAACGTGGGGAAAGACCTTCTCCCCCGCCTCCAGCTGCGCGAGCTCGGTGCGGCCGTACTGGAAGGGGGCCAGGTTGTTGAAGGAAGCGTCAACGGGCCTTCCCGGCGATACTCCGAGCATCTGGTCGTAGGAGTAGGGCCAGACCATGGGCAGTATTATCGCGGCGAGGGTTATAACTACTATTATAATGAAGCTGACCGTGGCTACTTTATTCTTCAGGAGCCGCCTTACGCCGTCCTTGAAGAAGGTCGAGGAGGGGCGCATCGAGACGAGGTATTCCTTTTCCTTGTCGCTCGCCGGGGTGAAGGCGTCCAAATCAAGGTGCATACTAAAGGGCTTCTTTGCCATGATTACGCGCCTCCTTATTCCAGCGTTATGCGCGGGTCAACGACTTTGTAGAGGATGTCGCTGACGAGATTCATTACGACTATGAGCGTCGCGAGAACGATGGTAGTGCCCATGATGAGCGGGTAGTCGCGGTTCGTAATGCTGTTCACAAAGGCGCGGCCAATGCCGGGAACGGCGAAGATCTGCTCTACCACCAGCGAGCCCGTCACTATATAGGCGAACATCGGGCCGAAATAGGTGATTACCGGCAAAAGCGAGTTTTTGAGCGCGTGCCCGAAGATTATCTTGGGTCCGGAAACGCCCTTAGCCTTAGCGGTGCGAATATAGTCCTGCCCGAGCACATCGAGCATCGATGAGCGCGTGAGGCGCGTTATATAGGCCATCGGGTAGAGCGCCAGGGTTATAACGGGCAGAATAAGCCCCGCCGGCGTCGAGCCGTTGCCCGGAACGAGCTTGAGCTGCACCGCGAAAACAACCAAGAGCAGCGAACCCATTATGAAGGAGGGCATGGAGACAAAGGCCGTAGTGACGACCATTATGCACTTGTCTATGAGCTTGTTGCGCTTGAGCGCCGCTACGGAGCCCAGCACCACTCCGACTACAAGCGCGCCGAAGGCGGCAATAACGCCAAGCTTGAAGGAGGTGCTAAGTCCGTCTACAAGAATATCTATAACGTCGCGCCCGCGCTGCTTGAGCGAGGGTCCGAAGTCCAGCTCTGTTACCACGTCTTTTAGGTAGGTGAAATACTGCTCCATAAGAGGCTTGTCCATGCCGTATTTCGCCTCCAGCGAGGCCTGCGCGGCGGGGCTTATGGCCTTCTCCCCCAGAAAGGGGCCGCCGGGCACTACGCGCATCACAAAGAAGGTCACGGTTATAACGACCCAGATAGTGAGCAGCGCAAGGCCTATCCTTTTGAGAATATACTGCAGTGTTTTTGCGCCCATTACATCATTCCTTCAAGTCTTATTGCGGGACGCCGGCAGCGCCGAGGCGCTCCTGTCCCGCTGCTGCGGCGTTTTAACGAGATAA
>JAUNBN010000259.1 GCA_030527085.1 Oscillospiraceae bacterium | reverse complement strand
GCCCTCCAGCTCTATGGGCGTACTCTCGTCCACGCCCTCTAGCTTTTTGTACACGTCCGAGGTGCTTATGAGCACGAGCGCCTCGGGCTTCATGCGCTCCATATTCTCTATGGCTTCGTCTATAAGGGCGCGGTCGGCGGCGGGGTCGGTGTTCGCAAGATATTTCTCCGCCCTCACCCCGCAGTAAACTACAAGTTCGTGCCTTTCGCCGAAGGCCTCGGAGATGTTTTTTGAATTGTAGAGCTTGTCGAAGCGGTGGGCGGCGGCGAGGTTTCCGCCTACAAAGCCTGTGTAACCAACAAGCGAGCTCGTCATTATAAAGCCCCCTGAATCCGAGTTGCGACAATTATAGGGTCAGGCCCTTTTAAAATCAAGTGCGCGAAAGGCTGGGAGGGTTCCCTCTGCGCGGGCTTCCCCTTGTATTTAATAATCAAAGCAGGGCGCTCAGCGCCGCGTAGTCGCAGAGCCTCAGCCTTTCGGCGCGAAGGCCGGGGTCTAATCCGAGATTCTCCATTGCCGAAACTACCAAGGCCTTGCTCGTCTTCAAACCGGCGGCGATTGCGTTCGCCGCGGTCTTGCGCCGCTGGGAAAAGGCTGCTTTTATTATCTCGAACATTTTTCTTTCGTCCGCCGCCTTGCAGGGGGGCTCTTTTCGTATCTCAAGACTTATAAGGCTGCTCGTCACGGTGGGCTTGGGGTAAAAGCTGCCGGGCGAGACGTCGAAAAGCAGCCTCGGCCGCGAATACCAGCGCACGGCGAGGGTAGAGGCCCCGGCCTCGCGGCTGCCCTCCTCGGCGCAGAGCCTTTCCGCGGCCTCCTTCTGCACCAGAAAGACGGCGCGCTCCGCACCGGGGCGGCTTTCCAAAACCTTCATAATAATAGGGCTGGTTATGTAATAGGGCAGGTTTCCGGCTATTACTATCTTGCGGCCCTCAAATCTCTCGGCTATGAGAGCCTTAAAGTCGCATTCCAGCGCGTCGGCGCAGAGTATCTCCACATTGTCGAAGGGCGCGCAGAGGCTTGAAAGTCCGGGTATCAGAGAGCTGTCGAGTTCTATGGCCAGAACCTTGGCGGCCCTTTTCGCCAGAAGCGATGTGAGCGCGCCGCGGCCGGGGCCAATTTCAATAACGCCGTATTCTCCCGCAAGCTCGCAGGCCTCGGCTATCTTTTGAGCTATGCCGGGATTTATGAGAAAATTCTGCCCCAGGCTTTTTTTCGGGCCGCTTTTCAAGCCTTATAGTCCTTGTTTGCGTCGAAGGCCATAAAGGGCAGCGGCGCGAGTTCTCTCAGGGTGAGGGCGTCTTGAGTTCCGATCGGGCAGGCTGTGAAGACCGGCACGTCGAGCGAGGAGCAGAACTCGAGCATAACCTGACGGCAGATGCAGCAGGGCGCGCAGTCAAAATCGTCGCCGGTGGCGACGGCGAGAGCCTCATACTTCTTACAGCCCTCCGAAACCATGTTAAAAATAGCCACGCGTTCGCCGCAGACCGTAGCGCCGTAGCTTACGTTTTCAATATTGCAGCCGCTGTAGATCTTGCCGTCCTCGCCGAGAACCGCCGCGCCCACCTGATAGCGGGAATAGGGGCAGTGGGCCTTGAGCCTGGCCTCGCGCGCCGCCTGTACGAGTTTTTCCCTGATATTGTCGTCCATAGCTTTCTCCTTAAAACGGGTTTTTGTTTATTATAACATATACGCCGCAAAAGCGCGCGGGGGTTTGGGGACGGAATAACTACAGCGAAAAAAATACACGCTCTTGGACATTCCCAGCTGCCCAAATGCGGGAAAACACAGCAAAAGTACACACAGTCGGAACACACCCACTCCCGCCAAAACTTGAAATATTTATATATATGGAATATTATATATAGATAGTTTAAATCCTTCTTACAATAAAAGGGGGTACGCAGATGCGAAGGGATAAAATTAACTACTATCTGGATATTGCCGACGCTATTTCGACGAGAGGCACCTGCCTGCGCCGCAATTTCGGGGCGATTATAGTTAAAAACGACGAGATTGTTTCGACCGGCTATGTCGGCGCTCCCAGAGGCCGCAAAAACTGTTCGGATTTGGGTTTCTGCCGC
>JAUNBN010000258.1 GCA_030527085.1 Oscillospiraceae bacterium | reverse complement strand
AGGCGCTCCGGGGCGAACGAGGCCGCGATAAGGCGTGAGGTGCGCGAGGCCTTTGACGAGGAGCCTCTCCCTTGCCCTAAGAACAGTAAAAAGAGGGCCTTTTGCTCAAAATACACCCGGGACTTAAGCGAGCTCGCAGGAGCCGGAAAGCTGGACGCGGTGGTAGGGCGCGAGGCTGAGCTTCGGCGCATGACGGCCACCCTCTCGCGCCGCAAAAAGAGCAGCGTCTGTCTTACAGGCGACGCGGGTGTTGGAAAGACAGCTCTCGCCGAAGGACTGGCGCTTAAAATAGCCGCGGGTGAGGGCGGGCCCCTGATGAGCAAAAGAGTTCTCGCTCTGGATATGGCCGCCCTCGTGGCCGGCACGAAGTACCGCGGGGATTTCGAGGAGCGTCTCGGTGGTTTGTTGACCGAGCTCGAGGATAGCGGCGACGCAATACTCTTTATAGATGAGATGCACAGCCTGATGGGGGCGGGCTCCGCCGAGGGCGCACTTGACGCGGCGAATATATTGAAGCCCGCGCTGGCGCGCGGCGGACTTTGCGTAATCGGCGCTACGACGGCGGCCGAGTACTCGCGCTTTATAGAAAAGGACGCAGCCTTTGCGCGCAGGTTCGAGAGGATAGACATAAGGGAACCGGACGCAAAAACAGCGCTTTTAATGATTAAATCTCAGCTGCCGAAGCTCAAAAGGCACCACGGGATTATATTTTCCGACGAAGCCGTCGCGGCGGCGGTAAAGCTCTCCGAGCGCTATATGAGCGAGCGCCGCCTGCCGGACAAGGCGCTCGACCTTTTGGACGAGGCTGCTGCCTCTCTGCGCCTTGATGGAGGAAATATTCTTGAAAGTGAACACATAGTCACCGCGCTCGAAAGGCGCTGCGGAGCGCCCCTGGCCCTTTCCGAAGGAGGAGAAGCAGAGGAGCTTTTGAGCCTTGAAGCGAGGCTCGTTCAAAGTATAGTCGGGCAGGAGGATGCTGTGACCTCGGTCTGCGCGGCGGTCAGGCGCTCGCGCAGCTTCGTTAGAGACCCTTCGCGTCCGGCGGGCTGTTTTCTCTTCTGCGGGCCTACGGGCAGCGGCAAGACCCAGCTCGCCCGCGCCCTCGCCTCAGAGCTTTTCAAAGATAAGCGCGCCTTCCTGCGGATGGATATGTCGGAGTGCTCGGAGGCAAACTCCGCCTCGCGGCTCATCGGCGCGCCGGCAGGCTATGTAGGTCACGAGCAGGGCGGCAGGCTCACCGAGGCCGTCCGCCGCAGGCCCTATTCGCTGGTGCTTTTCGACGAGTTGGAAAAGGCCTCGGCCGAGGCCCGGGCGCTGCTCTTGCAGATAATGGAGGAGGGCGAGCTCACGGACGCCCTCGGCCGCACGGTGGATTTCAGAAACTGCTATATAGTCTGCACTACGCACGCTGCAGCGCGCGCGGCCGCGGGCGATGGCCGCCCGCTGGGCTTCGCCGCCCTCGGCGGCGAAGCCGACGGCGCGAAGCGCCTGGCCGCGCGCGAGCTTGAAGCCGTCTTCTCCCCCGAACTCGTAAACCGTTTTGACGAGATAGCCCTGTTTAAGCCCCTAAAAAACGAACATCTTCAAAAAATATCCCTTAATATGCTTTTCGCTCTGTCAAAGCGTCTTGAGGAAAACGGCTGCGAACTCACTTTCGACGAGAGCGCCGCGGCAGCCATAGTGAGTCTCTGCGAGGACTGCGAGAAGTTGGGCGCTCGCCCCTTGAGGCGGACTATAGCCCGCTATGTGGAAACGCCGCTGGCGGAAATCCTGCTTAAAAACTCAAAAACTCAGCTTAAACTGCGCATAGCGGCGGCAAAAACGGGAATCACAATAGAAAATCTCGAAAAC
This sequence comes from Oscillospiraceae bacterium, assembly GCA_030527085.1. Classification (GTDB taxonomy): domain Bacteria; phylum Bacillota; class Clostridia; order Oscillospirales; family Ruminococcaceae; genus JAUNBN01. The sequence continues at coordinate 238 of JAUNBN010000258.1, read as the reverse complement.
ACAGCTCTTCGCGGTTGCAGTCCCCGCCTTTTAAAAGTATAATAGGGCGTTAGAAAAAACGACAAGAAGGTGCCTGATGAAGCAGACTTCGCGCGAATTCTACCGCTCTCTCAAAGGCAAACGCGTTTACTTTCTGGGCGCGGGCTTAAGCCACCGCGAGCTCATACCCCGCTTTGCCAGAGAGGGCGCGCTCGTAACTCTCTGCGACAAAAAGAGCCTAGATGCGCTCGGCTCTCTT
>JAUNBN010000023.1 GCA_030527085.1 Oscillospiraceae bacterium | reverse complement strand
AGCTTTGTGATACCCTGTTACCGCTCGGAGCTGAGCCTGGAGGCGGTTGTGGAGGAGATACGCTCTACCGTCGCGCAAAGAGAGGGCTACGACTACGAGATAAACCTCGTTAACGACTGCTCTCCGGACGGCGTCTGGCAGGTCATAAAGCGGCTGGCCGGGGAGGACAAAAAGATACACGGAGTTTCGCTCGCTCGCAATTTCGGCGAATACGGCGCGGTCATGGCGGGCATGAGGATGTGCACCGGGGACATAGCCGTCTTTTTGGACGACGACGGCCAGACCCCCGCCAACGAGCTCTTTTCTCTCGTGGACGCTCTGGACGAGGACTGCGACGTCGCCTTCGCGAGCTACCTCTGGCCCGGCTCGGGCAAGAAGCACAGCGCCTTCCGCCGCTTCGGAAGCCGCGTGAACGACCTCATGCTGCGATTGCTCTTAAAAAAGCCGAAGGATCTCGAGGCCACGAGCTATATAGCCGCCAAGCGCTATGTTGTGGAGGAGGCCTGCCGCTACGCCAACCCCTACCCCTATTCCACCGGCCTCTTTCTGCGCACCACCAGCAAGGTAAAGAACGTTCCGGTACACCACCGCGAGCGCGAGCTGGGGCGCTCGGGCTACAATTTCAAAAAGCTGCTCTCCCTCTGGTTCGACGGACTTACCTCCTTTTCCATCGTCCCGCTGCGCATAGCCACGGGCGCGGGCTGCGTTTTTTCGCTCGCGGGCTTTATCTACACCATTTTTCTTATAATCGAAAGGCTGACCTCGCCGGACATCCCTCTGGGCTACGCCTCAACTATGGCGGCCGTACTGGTTATAGGCGGCATACTGATGCTGCTTATAGGGATGCTGGGCGAGTACCTGGGGCGCATCTATATCAGCATAAACAATAACCCCCAGTATGTGATACGCGAGAGGACGGACGGGAATGATTGAGAAAACAAAGGCGCTTATAACAAAGCTGCTGCGCAACGAGGGCTTTCTCTACCTGCTCGTGGGCGGCTCGAACACCCTCATCTCCTGGACGCTGACCTTTATTCTGGCTACGGTCTTTCACCTCGGCTACTGGCCGACGAGCGTTATTACATTTTCGATAGGCGTTGCTTACAGCTACCTTTTAAATCGCAAATACACCTTTAGGGCGGGCGACCTGCCCCACAGCAAGACCCTGCCGCGCTTTCTGCTGAACGTCGGCGTCTGCTACCTCATAGCGATGGTCTCCGTTAAGGCCCTGCTCGATTACATGTTCGCCAATGTATGGTCTGTGAGCTGGCCCGAGGAGTACGTCACCCTCTTCAAACTGCTGAGCGCGAACATAGTTTATATCGTCCTCAATTACATAGGCCAGAAGTTCTTCGCCTTCAGCAAAAAGGGCGAGGCCCCGCCGGAAACCGCCGGGGACGAGAGCGAGGATGTGAAAGAGAAACAGGACGGCTGAACGAGCAGGCGCTTCGCTCCCGGCTTAAAATCCAAGCCCCGCTTGCCGCTCAAACGGCCTGCGAGGCTTTAAAGCACCGAAAAAAAGCCCTCCCGCGGCCTTGTCCGACAAGAGAGGGCTGATTTTTATTATTACCCGGAGCAGAAGCTGAAAAGTACCGCCTACCTCAGCTTGCCCTCAACGCTTTTCAGGTCGTCGAGCTGGCCTATGTCTATAAAGCACTCATCCTCGACTGTGTAGGCGGATATCTTCTCGCCCATCTCGAGGCAGTAGCCGATGAGCTCCGTCATCGGGGAAAAGCGCCCGTAGGGCACCATTTCAATAAACTCGGGGGAGACTACATAGAGGCCGGTGTTCGTCAAAAAGCGCAAATCGGGCTTTTCCTGAATGGCCGAAATTGCTCCGTTTTCCCCTGCCTCTACCACGCCGTAGGGTATGTCGAGCTTTTTCTTGCAGCAGACCATGGTAACGAGGCTGCCGCTCTTTTCGTGGAAGCTCAGAATGTCGGCGTAGTCGGCCTCGACCACGCTGTCGCAGTTGGCTACAAAGACGGGGCGATCGAAGCGCCCGCGGAAGAAGGAGAGCCCTCCCCCGCTGCCCAGCGGCTCCTCCTCGTCTATGAACTCGAGGCCCCTGCCGCTCGCGACTTCTGAAAAATAGGACTTTATAAGACTTCGTTTGTGGTTCACTACGAGGGAAAACTGAGCGCAGCCGAACTTTTTAAAGCGGCGCATTATCTGCTCTGTTATGGTAACGCCGCCGACGGGTATCAGGGGCTTGGGCAGGATTTCCGTATAGGGCTGCAGGCGGGTGCCGCAGCCCCCGGCCATTATTATTACCGGAGCGTCGATATCGCGCGCAAGGCGGTGAATCGTTTCCTCGGGAAAGACCAGCGCGTGTATTTTGCCGCGCTCGTCGAGCATCGGAACGCAGCTTATCTGCTTTTTCTCTAAAAGCTCGCGCGCCGCGCCCTCATGAAAGCCCCGAAGGCTCACCGGCTCGAGGTTGGCCGCCAGCTCTACCGGCTCGTCCATCGAGCCGCCCGCGAGCAGAAAGCGGCGGATATTGCCGTCCGTGACTACGCCGCGCAGCTCGTCGTCCGGCGCTATAAAGAGTATCTTGTACCAGTCGCTCTCGAGCTTGCGCAGCGCCTCGGAGACGCTCGCCGAGCCCTCAATAGTATAATCCGAATAGCTCATAGAATAAATCCTCTAAAACGCGCTGTCTGCGGGAGCGTTTCACTCGCGCGGATTTGTGGGCGTGACCCGAAGGCGGGGAAAATACTGCGTATTGCACGCCCTTTCAGGCCATGACCCTCTCTGCCTCTCTCAGCGCGCGGGCGCATTCGCGTACTACTTCGGCGGTGAGGTTTGTGCTGCAGGGCAGATTCAAAACGCTCTCCTGCCAGCGGGGTGCGCGCTCTATTTTGTAGGCCCTCTCGCCGCGGTAGGGCTTGAGGGTATTAAGCAGCGCCCAGATTGGCCGCGTCTGTATGCCGCGCTCTGCAAGCGCGGCCATGAGCTTTTCGCGCCGCTCAAGAGAGCCTGTCGGGTGGGAGTAGAACCAGTAGTTCGGCCTCGTCCCCTCGCGGAAGGGCAGCAGCTCTACTCCCTCGGCGAGATAGAGCTCATAGTTGCGCTTCTTTGTTTCAATAAATTCCTCAAGCCTCTCGAGCTGGGCTATGCCAACGGCGGCCTGCAGGTTCGTGAGGCGGTAGTTGTAGCCTATCTCCTCGTGTATAAAGCGCACCGTGTCGGCCTTGGCCTGAGTGGAGAGAAAACGCATGTGTTCAAGCTTTTCGATATCGCGGGCGACTATCATACCGCCGCCGCCGGTAGTTATAATCTTGTTGCCGTTGAAGGAGTAAACGCCGATGTCCCCTACCGTTCCGGCATAGCGCCCCGAGAGCGGCCCGCTCTCCCAGCGCGAGCCCAGCGCCTCGCAGGCGTCCTCGATAAGGGGCAGGGAGAAGTCGGCGGCCGTTTTGGAGATAGCGTCCATATCCGCGAGATTGCCGAAGATGTGAACGGCCTCTATTGCGGCTATGCGCCGCCCGCTCAGCGATTCGTAAAGCCCGCCCGCCCGTCTTTCGCACTCGCGCTCGCAGAACTCGCGCAGCTTCAGGGGGTCGAGGCAGAGCGAGTCGTCGCAGTCCATGAAGATGGGGTGCGCGCCGCAGTAGACTGTGGGGTTGGCGCTGGCTATAAAGCTGAGCGCCGGGACTATCACGGCCTCGCCCGGCTTAACTCCCGCCTCCAGAAGGGCGAGGTGCAGCCCCGCCGTGCCGCTCTGGCAGGCCACGGCCCTCTTAGCTCCCACATAAGAAGCCAGAGCGCTCTCGAGCTCGCTTATGTAGGGGCCCGCGGTGGAGACCCACTCCCCGCTCACGCACTCGCCCAGCAGCTCGAGCTCGCGCCCGCGCAGGTTCGGCACGGAAAGGGGTATTTTCACTTCCATCTTATCGCCTCGCTTATTTTCGTCGCGGCTGTTTCGCCTCTTATATATTGTATATCTCGCTCTTGTAGCGCGAGAGGTTCTCGCGAAGCCATTCTATGGTCTCGGCCAATCCCTCTGCAAGGGTGTAGCGGGGTCGCCAGGGGGTCAGGGCCTTTATCTTGCCGTTGTCGCCCAGCAGGCGCTCGACCTCGCTCTTTTCGGGGCGCAATCGCGCCTCGTCGCAGACTATCTCGGCCCCCTCGCCTATCTGGCTTATAAGCTCCGAGGCGAGCTCGCCTATGCTTATTTCCACTCCCGAGGCTATATTGACCTCCTCGCCTATGGCCTCTTCGCAGGCCGCGAGCGCCATAAAGCCCGCCACGGTGTCTTTAACATAGTTGAAGTCGCGAGTGGGGCTTAAAGCGCCCAGCCTTATCTGCCTCGCGCCGCCCAGCAGCTGGGTTATTATGGTCGGGATTACCGCGCGCGCGCTCTGGCGCGGTCCGTAGGTGTTGAAGGGACGGACTATCGTGAGCGGCGTTCCGAAGGAGCGGTAGAAGCTCTCGGCCAGGCGGTCCGCGCCTATCTTCGTGGCCGAATAGGGGCTCTGCCCCTGAAAGGGGTGCTTTTCGTCTATGGGCACGTACTGCGCCGTGCCGTAGACCTCGCTGGTGGAGGTCACGAGCAGTCGGCGCGTTTCCAAATCCCGCGCGGCCTGAAGCACGTTGAGCGTGCCCTTTATGTTGGTGTCCACATAGCTGTCGGGGCTGTGGTAGCTGAAGGGAATGGCTATGAGCGCCGCGAGATGATAGACCGTGTCCACGCCGCGCATGGCCTCCCGCACGCCGCCGGGGTCGCGGATATCCCCGCAGAAGACCTCCATGGAATCGAGAAGCTCTTTGGGCAGGCTGTCCAGCCAGCCCCAGGAGTTGAAGGAGTTGTAAAAGGCGAAGGCGCGCACCTGCGCTCCGCTCCTTACAAGCTCCTCGGCGAGGTGGCTGCCTATAAAGCCGTCCGCGCCAGTTACCAGTACCTTTTCAGACATAAAGCCGCTCCCGCAGTTCTTTAATTGAAATCTGCTTAATAATAGTATAAAACGCGCGTCAATGCAAATAAGGCGAGAGAGCCGGAGCGCAAATTTCACGCGAACGGAACACTACCGCTTTTAGAGGGGAGTGGCTCAAGGGCGTGTAATACGCTGTCTTCCCCCCGCCTACGGCGGGGGGAAGACAGTAAAAAAATCCACGCAGTGGGACACTCTCGCTTTTAGTTTTGCGTTGTTAGTTTTTGAAAATAATGCTATGATATAGGATAACGCAAAAGGGAGCGGCCTATAAACGTGTAATGCGCTGTCCTTAGCCCGCCGAAGGCGGGCTAAGGACAGCGAAAAATCAGCGCGACGGTACACTCTCATGCAAAAGACAAGGAGGACGCGGCGTATGGGCGGCAAACGGCTGATTTCCGTGGTTACGGGCACACGCGCCGAGTTCGGCCTCTTAAGCCCGCTTATAAGAGATATTCTGGCCGACGGCGAGCTCGAGCTCCAGCTTGTTGCCACGGGCGCGCACCTGAGCGCGGATTTCGGCGAGACTGTGAGCGAAATAGAGGCACACGGCTTCCCCCTCGCCGCGCGAATAGACATACTGCCGAAGGGCGCCGCAACGCCGGTTTTTGAGGCGGCGAGCTTCGCGCTCGAGGGCTTTTCGCAGCTCTGGCTCAGGGAGAGGCCCGATATCGTAATATTGCTCGGCGACCGCTACGAGGCTTTCGCGGCGGCCTTGGCCGCGGCCCTGGCCTCCATACCGATAGCGCATATCGGCGGCGGCGACACGACGGCCGGGGCCAAGGACGAGTTTTTCCGCCACTGCATAACAAAAATGAGCTCGCTGCACTTTCCCATCTGCCGCTCCTCGGCGAAGCGCCTTATCTCGATGGGCGAAGCGCCCTCCGGCGTCTTTCTCTGCGGCTCGCTGGGCTCGCAGAATATAGAGGAATACGGCGAGGTTCCCGCGAGCGAGCTTTACGAAAGGACCGGACTCGACCCCGCGAAGCCCTTTCTGCTCTGCACCTGCCATCCCGAAACCCTGGGCGAAATAAGCCCCCTCGAGTGCGCGCGCCGTCTCACGGCCGCGCTTGAAAAGACAGCGCTGCCCTGCCTTATAACGGCGGCGAACGCCGATGAGGGCGGCGGGGATATAAACGCAGCGCTCGAAGCCTACTGCGAAAAGAACAAGGGCTCGGTCTTTGTTAAAAGTCTGGGCCAGAGGCTCTACCTCTGCGCGCTCAAAAACTGCGCCGCCGTGGTGGGCAATTCGAGCAGCGGGGTGGTCGAAGCTCCCGTCTTGGGCAAGCCCGCGGTCAATATAGGAGACAGGCAGCGAGGCCGCGAGGCCGGGGGAAACCTCATAAACTGCCCCTGGGATTCAGAGGCTATTGCCGCTGCCGTAGAACTCGCGGTCTCAGAGGATTTCGCGAAAAAGGCCGCCGAAGCGCCTAACCCTTACGAGGGACGGGGCGTGAGCCGCAGGATACTGGCGGCGGTCAAAGCCGCGCTCGAAAAGGTCATAGACCTTAAAAAAGAGTTTTACGAGGGGGAGGCTTAAGCTTGATGAGAGCGCTTGTAGTGGGTCTGGGCTCCATGGGCCGCCGCCGAGCGAGGCTTTTAAAGGAATATTTCTCCGCCGAGCTGCGCGGTGTGGACGGCCGCGCCGACCGCCGCGAGCAGGCGCAGCGCGAGCTGGGGCTGGAGTGCCGCGCTGACTTAGACGAGGCGCTCGAGGATTTCAGCACCGACTGCGCGCTGATCTGCACCTCCCCGCTCTCCCACGCGGGGCTGATACGCGAGCTGCTTGAAAGAGGGCTCCACGTCTTTACGGAGATAAACCTCACGAGCGAGGGCTACGCCGAGAATACGGCGCTGGCGAGGAAAAAGAAGCTCACGCTCTTTCTCTCCTCAACCCAGCTCTATCGCGGCGAGCTTAAGTGGATAGCGAAGCGCGCCGAGGCCGAGAAGGGGCCGCTCGTCTACCGCTACCACGTCGGGCAGTACCTGCCCGACTGGCACCCCTGGGAGAGCATTAAGGACTACTTTGTAGGCGACCGCCGCACGAACGGCTGCCGCGAGATAATGGCAATTGAATTTCCCTGGCTCGAGCGGGCCTTCGGGAAAATAAGGGGCTTCAAATCCGAGGCGCGCCGCCTCACCTCGCTGCCTTTGGACTTTCCGGACTGCTTCTTTATAAGCCTCGAGCACGAGGGAGGGGCCGAGGGCAGGCTTATGATAGACCTCGCCTGCCGCAGGGCCTCGCGCCGCCTTGAGATAGTCGGGGAGGATATCTACACGAGCTGGGGCGGAACGCCCGACACTCTATTTGACTTCGATACCAATACCGGGGAATACAAACAAATCGAAACGGGCGAGGAAGCGCTGCGCGATAAGCGCTACGCCGAAAACATAGTTGAAAACGCCTATATAGACGAGCTGGCCGCCTTTATAAAGACGCTGGGGGGCGAGGAAGCGCTTCGCCACAGCTTTGAGGACGACGAGAGGCTGCTCGGGATTATAGACCGCATAGAAGGGGAGGCTCTTATAAAATGAGAATACTCTTTACCGGCCTAGGCTCCATAGGCCGGAGACATATAAAAAATCTGGCCGAGGAGCTGCGCCGCCAGAATCTCAGCTTTGAAATAGACGCGCTGCGCGCCACCGAGAGCGAGCTGCCGGGCGAGACGGCGGCACTGCTTGCGAGGCAGTACCGCTCCTTTGAGGAACTCGAGGGCGAGTACGACATAGCCTATATAACGAACCCCACCTCGCTGCACGCGGAGACCATAAGGGCGCTGAGTCCCATAGCGCGCGCGATGTTTATTGAAAAGCCGCTTTGGACCGAGGCCGAGGGCGATATAAGCTCGCTGGGACTCAGAGCGGACGGCGTTTATTACGTCGCCTGCCCTCTGCGGCACTCGCCCGTGATACAGCGCGCCTGCGAGCTGGCCTCGGCGAGTCGGGTCTTCGCGGCGCGGGCGCTCAGCTCCTCCTACCTGCCGGACTGGCGGCCGCAGACCGACCACCGCAAGTGCTACAGCGCCAGGCGGGGCATGGGCGGCGGAGTGGAGCTCGACCTGGTTCACGAGTGGGATTATTTAAGCTTCATCTTCGGCTTTCCGCTCGAGATCAAGGCCGAGGCCGGACGCTTTTCGGAGGTGACGGTGGACAGCGACGACCTGGCGCTCTATATAGCGCGCTACAGCGATATGCTGCTCTCTTTGCAACTGGACTATTTCGGCAGAAAGCCCCGCAGGCAGCTCGAGATATACACCGAGGACGAGACCTATGTCTGCGATATAGTCGGCGCGAAAATTCACCGCCTGCGCGACGACACGACAGAGAGCTTCATCGACTTTGACATCTATAAGAACGAGACGGCCTACTTCGTCGCGCTCGCGCGCGGCATAATCAGGGAAAACATGAACGGCGTGGAGAATGCGGCGAGGGTGGTTAAGCTCGCCTGCGCGCCGCTGGAGCCGGAGCGGGAATGAGAATACTCACTACAATCTGCGCGCGTGCGGGCAGCAAGGGGCTTAAATCCAAGAACACGCGCGAATTCTTAGGCCGGCCGCTGTGCGCCTACACGCTCTCGGCCTACCGCCTCTTTCTCGAGCGCTTCGGCGCTCAGTACGGCGATTTTGCACTGGCGCTCAACACGGATTCAGAAGCGCTTAAAGAGCAGTTCGCGCGCTCGAACACACCCTTTATCTGCGTTCCGCGAAGCGAGGACTTAGCCGGAGACAGCGTCCCCAAGCCGGACGTCATACGCGAGACCCTGGCCTTTTGCGAGCAGATAGGCGGTGAGGAGTACGACGCGGTGCTCGATTTGGATTTAACCAGCCCCCTGCGCCGCGCGGTGGATATAAAAAACTGCCTGGACGCCTTCCTGGCCTCGCCGGGCGCGGAGATAGCCCTGACTCTCACCGAGGCGCGGCGCAACCCGCGCTTCAACCAGCTCGTCAAAAACGAGGAGGGCTTCTACGAGGCGGCGATAAAGAGCGATTTCGTCGCCCGCCAGCAGGCCCCCGAGGTCTTTGACGCGAACGCCTCCATCTACGTCTACTCCCCCGCCTACCTCAAGGGCTCGAGCAGGATATTCTTAAAGGCCCACCTCGCGGCCTCGATGATGCCGGACACCGCCGTGCTCGACATCGATTCCGAGCGGGATTTCGAGCTTATGGGCCTGCTCGCAGGGTATTTCTATAAAACCGACGCGGAGTTTTGCGAGGTGCGCGACAATATAGAGAGCTTTTACGGCGCGAGCTGACTTCAAGCGCGGCGAAAAAACCACGCGGCGGGGACACACCCCAGGCGCAGCGCCGAAAGAGGAGGATTTTATAAAATGAAGAGAGCGCCGGTAATTATAATGCTGCTCTGTCTGCTTTTTGCCCTCTGCTCCTGCGAGAGGGCCGAGAGCGCGAGCGCGACGCTGACGCCCGAGGAGGCCAACCCCTCGCCCGAGGTGGACGGGCCGATTTACGAGGGCACCGAGCTTGAGGGCTCGCCCTTTGTGGGAGTTTTTGAAAACACCTATGTGGCCCTTTTCGCGAGCGCGGCCAAGGACGTTTTCGTCGTCTACACCCAGAGCGAGGACGGCGAACTGACAACTACTCCCTTGGGGCGCGTGCCGCAGCTCGAATGCCGCGCGGACGGAACTTTCAGCCTTACGGTGAACACACTGGTTGACAACGCCTACGCCACCCTTAACGGCAGCTACACCGTTGAGGACGAGTGGGCGGAGTTCACCGTAGCTGCAGGAGAATACGGCGACTTTCTGGGCTCGGACACGCAGAAGTTCTCCGCAAGGCTGCTCAATGAGGAAGAGATGCGCTACTGGGGCGACCAGATAGGCTCCGTAACCGGCGGGGACATATTCACGCGCGCAGCCGACTGAAAAAAGAAACGGGAGCGGCCCAAAAGCGGGATGGGGCTGTATTGCCCCGCGCAGCCGGGGAGCTCTTGTAAAAAAACGGGGGTTTTGCCGTGGCGCTGGACTTTCTTATTTTATACGAGCACATAGTGCGCGAGTTCGACAACGACTGCCTGCTCATAGCAGAGCTCGAGAGGCGCGGCTACACGGCCGAGCTCTTTCAGCTCATGGACAGAAAGAAGCTCAAATACTTCACCTGGAAGAAGCCGAAGGTGATAGTTACCTCGGCCATGTACGACAACGAGACGCTTAACAGCTTTGTCTACAACAATGTGGGCAGATTAAATAAGGTGGTGAACCTGCACTGGGAGGAGATGCTCTCCCGCGAGCAGGAGGAGAGCCGCTTTTTTTCGCTTACGGAAAACGCCGCGAAGTGTACTCATATCTGCTGGGGGCGCGCCGCGCGCGAGCGCATAGTAGAAAAGGGCGTTCCGGCGGACAACGCCGTTATAACCGGAGCTATCCAGCTCGACTTCTTGAGGGAGCGCTTCGACGGCTACTACAAAAGCCGAGGGGAGCTGGCGCGCGAGTTCGAGCTGGACGAAAATAAGCGCTGGCTTTTGTATGTCAGCTCCTTTTCCTGCGCGAGCATGGACGATAAGGAGGTTGAGGAACTCGGCGAGATGACCGACCTCGACTTCACAGGCTTTAAAGCTGTCGGCGCGCGCTCCATGAAGACGACGCTGGAGTGGTTCGACCGCCTGCTTTCGGAAAGGCCGGATATAGAGCTTATTTACCGCCCGCACCCGACGGAGTGGCAGAGCGCGCCCTTAAATGAGATGGGCGCGAAGCACGAGCGCTTTCACGTCATAAGGGACTATGCCGTAAGCCAGTGGCTGCGCGTTTCGGATATCTCCGCCTTCTGGATGAGCACCTCCATAGCCGAGGCCTACTACGGCGGCAAGCCCTGCATGGTCCTGCGGCCCGAACCGCTGCACTCGGACTACGACCCCGTAATCTACGAAAACTGCGCCGCCAAGACCTCCTACGAGGAGCTGGCCGCCGCGCTGGACGAAAAAGAGCTCCCCTTCCCGATAGACGAGGAGCGAATGAAGAGCTATTTCGATATAGAGCCGGACTACCCGAGCTATATGAGAATCTGCGATTTGCTCGAGCAGACCATAATGAACCCCCCGCGCGACCTCCCATTTTCCGAGGGCTACACTCCGCGCTTCAACGCGCTCAAGTTCGCGGTGCTCTTCTGCCTTCGGATAATGAACGCGCTGCATATAAACCCGCATTGGTTCAGCTTTATTATAGGAGAGAAGGCCGCAGCCATGACCGAGCGGCTCATGGGATATTTCGCCAAGGCCTATGTGCCAAAAAGGAAGATAAGGGAGAAGGTGGCCGAGCTTTCGAAATATATCGAAGACCCACCTCAGTCGGGGGACTGCGTCTCATGAGCGGCGAGGGAAATCTCAAGCGCAACCTGCTTTACAACACGCTGGGCAATATAGCCTACTTCGCCTGCCAGTGGCTCATAACCGGCGTTTTCGTCAAGCGCTTTTCGGGCGAGGCGGGGCTTTTAAACAGCGGCCTGCTGGCCACGGCCATGGCTGCCACGAACGTTTTTTTAACGCTCGCCAACTACGGCATGCGCACCTTTCAGGTGAGCGACATTGGAAACAAATACTCTTCCGGCGACTATATAGCCAGCCGCGCGCTCACCGTCGCGGGCTCGGCGCTGCTCTGCTGCGGCTATGTGCTGCTTATGGGCTACGGCGGCGAGCAGAGCGCCTGTATACTGGCCTGGCTCTTTTATAAGCTGCTCGAGGCCGCCACCGACGTGCTGCACGGCGCGGCGCAGAAGAGCTCTCGCATGGACATAATAGGCATAAGCTACGCCGCGCGCGGGCTTTTGAGCGCTCTTGTGTTCAGCGCCGCGCTGCTTTTGGGTCTCAGTCTCGTCGCCGCGCTGCTCGCCGCGGGCGCGGTGAGCTGGCTCTTCTGCGCGCTTTACGATTTGAGGCTCACAAGGCCCTATTGGAGTCCGGCGCGCCTCACGGACAAAAGAGCGCCGCTGCGCCTGCTGCTCGACTGCCTGCCGCTGGCGGCCTATGTCTTTTTAAATACGGCCGTCGGCTCCGTTCCCAAGCTGGCGCTCGAGCGCATCTGCGGGACGGTTACGATAGGCGTTTACAATCTCGTGAACTCGCCGGTGCTCATTCTTCAGGTGGGCGTGGCCTTTCTCTTTACTCCCTTTATAGGCAGCTTTGCCGCCTCGCTCGCCAAGGGGGACAGGCGGGGCTTTTTGAGCCTCGCCGCGAAAATCAGCCTGGGCGTGCTGGCGCTG
>JAUNBN010000257.1 GCA_030527085.1 Oscillospiraceae bacterium | reverse complement strand
AACTCAAACGGCAGTTTCCTCCTTTCTGGTCATGCTGCTGCTTTGCGTCGCCGGTTATTTTTTGGGCCAGGGTCTTAAAAAGCGGCCAGGAGCGCGGCAGGTGCTTACGGAAAAGCTGGTCGGTATGCTCTACAATATGGTTGAGGAGACCATGGGCCGCCACAACCTCTACTGGGCGCCCTACATCGGCGCGCTCTTTCTCTCCTCGCTGGGCGGAACGCTCATCGGCATGACGGGTTTTCTGCGCTCCGCCACCGCCGACCTCTCCACTACAATCACCTGGGCGCTGATGACCAGCGTGCTGGTCTGGGCCTGCAATATCAAAAACAACGGTTTTTTCGGCTGGCTTAAGGGCTTTGCCGAGCCCGTTTCCGTCATGCTGCCGATGAATATAATCTCCGAGATAGCCCAGCCTATTTCTATGGCCTTTCGTCACTTCGGGAATATAGCAGGCGGCGGCGTGCTGACAAGCCTTATCTACTCGGCTCTGGCCGGGGCCTCTTCGCTGCTCATAGGCCTTATCAGCGGCTCGCATCTGGCCGTGGCGCTCGCGCTGCTGGCGATGGGCGCGGCGTTAATATATTTCGGCCTGCGGCGCAAAAAACTCATATTAAAGATTTTCGGCGCGCTGTCGAGCGCGCTGGCTGTCTGCTCCCTTATGGAAATTGCGGGACTGCTCTCAGGTCTGCCGGTGCTACAGGTAGGCATACCGGCGGTTCTCTCGCTTTACTTCGATGTGTTCGCGGGCGGAGTGCAGGCGCTGGTTTTCAGCCTGCTCACGATGGTATATATCGGCAATGCCTGCCCGCCCCCGGAAGCAAACGAGGAAGAAGCCCGGCTGTCTGCTTCCAAGAACTGAAACGCGTTTAACGCTTTATTTAAGGCAAACAATCAAAATACGGAGGATATCAAAAATGGAAGAAGCAATCGTCAGAGCGGCCTGCGCCATAGGAGCGGGACTTTGCATGGGCATAGGGGCTATAGGCCCAGCGCTCGGAGAGGGCAACGCCGTCGGCAAGGCTCTCGAGGGCATGGCCCGCCAGCCCGAGGCCTCGGGTACGCTGAGAACAAACATGATACTCGGCTGCGCCATAACCGAGTCTACGGGCATCTACTCTCTGGTCATAGCTCTGCTGCTCCTGTTCGTGTTCTGAATGTCTCGCCTTAGAGCGAAAGGGAAAGGAGCGAGGGGATTTGGAGGGCTTTGAGAGCTTTGTAGGCGTCAATTTCTGGACGGCTCTGTTCACCCTGTGCAATCTTATAATAACCTTCCTGCTGCTTAAGAAATTCCTTTTCAAGCCGGTGCGGAAGATGATAGTTGACCGTCAGAACGAGATAGACGGTCTTTTCGCGGATGCGGACAGCTCCAGGCAGGAAGCCGAAAGACTTAAAGAGCGCTATGAGACGGATCTCGCCGGGGCTCAGGCCGAGCGCGAGGAAATACTTCGGGACGCAGCCGAAAAGGCCCGACGCCGCGAGGAGGAAATAGTCTCGGAAGCGAAGGCTCAGGCCGCGGCCATCCTCGAGAAGGCCCAAAGCGACCTGCAAAGGGAGAAAAAGAAGGCTGTTAACGAGATAAAGGACGATATCTCCGGCATAGCTATATCCATAGCCGAAAAGGTGGTCGAAAGGCAGCTCGACGCCGAGGACCAGCGCGAGCTCATCGCCTCCTTTATCGACAGCCTGGGTGAGGCCCAATGACGCGGCCGGGGCTTATCTACGGCGACGCCCTCTATGAGCTGGCCTTTGAGGAGGGCAGCGCAAAAGAGGTAAAAGAGGAGCTCGAGTTTCTTAAAGCGCGCTTTAAGGAAGAGCCCGGCTTTTTAAAGTTGCTCTCCTGTCCCTCTCTTGCGAAAGAGGAGCGAACAGAGCTTTTGGACGAGTGCTTCGAAGGCAGCCTGCGGCCCAGTCTTCTGAATTTTCTGAAGCTGCTCACTGAACAGGGGAACATATTAAGTTTTTCGGACTGCTGCAAGCGCTTCACCGAGCGCTATAACGAGGACAAGGGAATACTTCCCGTTCAGGCGCTCAGCGCCGTAGAGATACCCGAGGAACTAAAGGCGCGGCTTGAGGCGCGGCTTCGGGAGATAACGGGAAAAGAGCCAGAGGTG
>JAUNBN010000256.1 GCA_030527085.1 Oscillospiraceae bacterium | reverse complement strand
CTCCACGGCGGAATCATCAAGAGATGCAGCTACTTCCTCAAAATCCAAAACGGCGCTCAGGGTATCACCTGCTTCAAGAGAGTCGCCCGAGAAAAACTCGACGCTCATATTGATAACAGGACGGCCTCCGGCGCTCAAAAGGCGGGCGCTTATCAGCGGGCGGGTGTACCAGGTGCTCGAATCCACCTGTGTAACTCTGATTTCGCACTCGAGCTTGCTCCCCGAAACGCGCTGAAGCTGCGCCAGACGCAGCGAGGCAGCGCTCCACATACAGAAAGCCGCGATACAAACCGCGCAAAGCGCGCACAGCGTTGCCGTGCGCGCTTTAAACGGAAAGAACCAGTAAATCGTCCCAAGCAGTCCTAAAGAGCCGAAGAAGACAAAAAGCATGAGCCTGACGCCGAGACCTGCCAGCAAAAGCAGGGAAAGCGAAAAGCAAAGCGCAAAGAAAGCGAGCGGTCTTTTCATGCTCCAGACCTCGTAAGCCCTAGTTAAGCAAAATAGTCCTTCGTGTTGAAAACCGGCAGCGGCGCTAAGAAAATCAGGTCGTCGCGGTCGGCGGCCACGCCCTCGGCCAGCACGGCGGCCTTGCCCACTATATTGCCGCCTATCTCCTTCATAATGGCCTCTATGGAGCGCAGCGAGCCGCCGGTGCTTATAACGTCGTCCACTATGAGCACGCGCTTGCCGCTTATAAACTCAGCCTCGTGGCTGTCGAGATAGAGCGTCTGCGTCTTGGCGGTGGTTATGGATTTGACTTCTACCGTTATGGGGTCCTTCATATAGAGCTTGGTGGACTTGCGGCAGATGTAGTAATTCTTGCCCGACTCGCGCGACATCTCGTAAGCCAGCGGTATGCCCTTGGCCTCGGCGGTTACAATCACATCAAATTCGGGGGCGCGCTCGAGCAGGGTCTTCGCGCAGGCTACCGTGAGCTCTACGTCCGAAAAAAGGATGAAGGCGGCTATCGAGAGCTCCTCGTCCACCTTGCAGATAGGGAGCTGGCGCGTGAGTCCGGCTACGTGCAGTTCGTAATAATTATCCATTTTTACTCTCCAAATTTATTCAGACGATTACTTGAATCCCGGGAGTGCCTTGTTCACCGGGAATTCTCACTCTTAAGGACACTTTCTTCAGCCGGCGGGCCAGCCAAATTCGCGGTTTGCGAGAACGTGGAAATGAAGGTGCGGCACGCTCTGACCCGCCTGCTCACCCGTGTTGCTCACTACCCTGAAGCCCTTTTCGAGCTTCAGCTCTTTCGCGAGCCTTGCTATCACTTCAAAGCAATGGCCGGCAACAGAGGAGTTTTCGGCGTTTATCTCAGCGCAGCTTTCAATATGCCGCTTCGGTATAACAAGGAAGTGGACGGGCGCGGTGGGGTTAATGTCCTTAAAAGCTACTGCGATTTCGTCCTCGTAGAGCTTTTCGGAGGGAATTTCCCCGCTTGCTATCTTGCAAAACAGGCAGTCCATAGTTAGGTCTCCTTATTTTATCAGCGCTTCGGCTATACTTGCTGCGGCCTCGAGCGCCTCCTTCATTTTTGAAGCGTCCTTCGCTCCGGCCATAGCAAGCTCGGGTTTTCCGCCGCCGGAGCCTCCCATAAGCGAGGCCGTCTGTTTAACTACGTCCCCGGCCTTAACACCCCGGGCAATCGCTTCCTCGCCGCAGGCGGCGCAGAGCGTCACCTTGCCGCCTTCCTCAGCTGCCAGCACGCAGACCGAGGCGGGGTATTTCGCGCGCAGTTCCCCTGCCGCGCTTCTCAGCGCATCGGCCTTCGCGCCCTTTATCTCAGAGGCAAACACAGTAAGGCCCTTTACCTCGCGGCCCTTATTCACTATCTCGTCAAGGGCCGAGCCGGCAAGTCGGTTCTCGAGCTTTTCAAGCTCTCTCTCGGTCTCTTTAAGGCTCTCGAGAGCCGCGCGAGCCTTTGAGGGCAGCTCGCTCACATTGTTAGACTTAAAGGCCGCGGCGGTGTCCTCCAGAAGGCGGCTCTGCTCGGCGATGAGCGCGAGCACTCCCTCGCCCGTTGTTCCCTCTATGCGGCGTATACCGGCCGCCACCGAGGACTCGGAGAGTATCTTGAAGAGCCCGAGCTCGGAAGTGTTGCAGACATGGGTGCCGCCGCAGAACT
>JAUNBN010000255.1 GCA_030527085.1 Oscillospiraceae bacterium | reverse complement strand
CCATGCGTGCCTGCCAGGGCGTATTTCCCAAGGAAGCGGGGGAATACGCCCTGGCTTAATGACATGGAGGGTGAAGACGGCGAAACGCCGTCCAGCGGTAGCACTCACGGCGAGGGTCCTGCCAAGCGGCAAGGACAATTTCTTCTTTGTGTAGCGGTCTGCCCGTACTCGGCAATTCGGCAGGCCGCCCACAAATTTTCCCCTCCCGGAATAAGCGCCCGCCTTAAAGCGGATAATATCTCCAAAAGTATTTTTGGGGGACAGCGCTTTGAAGGCAACCGGAATTGTACGGCGGATAGACGATTTGGGCAGGGTCGTAATACCTAAGGAAATACGGCGCACGATGTGCATAAGGCAGGGGGTACAGCTTGAGATATTCACCGAGGAGGACGGCAGCGTAATTTTCAAGAAATACTCGCCGCTTGAGGGTTACTCCCGCCTGGCCTCGGGCACGGCGGAGGTGCTTTCGCGCCTGAGCGGCGAGGGCATAGCGGTCTGCGACCGCGAGCGAGTGGTCGCGCTCTTCGGCCGAAGCGAGCGCGAGGCGGTAGGAAAGCCTGTTTCGGAGGAGCTGGCCGCCGCTTTGGAAGAGCGCAGAACGCTTACGGCGGACGCGCGCGCCCTTCTCTGCAAGGGGGAGGAGACGCGCTGCGCGCTGGCGAGCCCCATACTGGCCAACAGCGAGCTTATAGGCTGTCTCGCCGTGGTGAGCTCCGAGGAACTGCCCAAGGCTCCCGCGGAGGCCACGGAAAAGATGCTTATGGCCGCCGCCGCGCTGCTCGGCCTCTATTTCGAGGAGTGAGACTTAGGGACTGCTTTCGCCAAGGCAAGGTTAAAGGGCTTGGAAGCTGCTGTTTGCAGACTCCAAGCCCCTTTTTTAGTTTGAACGAACAGGTCTCAAGCTTTTGAGAGTTTCGGCGCTATGGCTTACTTCGCCTCTTCGTAGAGCTCGATTATGGCTCCGTCAAGCTCGATGAAGCAAAGGCGGTCGCCGTTGTCCATCGTCATCGTCGGGACTATTATGCGGTCGGCTCCGGCGGCGTATTTATCCAAATCGTCTACCTTGTAGGCGACGTGCCACTGGCGGGCGAGTATCTCGGGGAAGGGGGTGCCCTCCTCGAACTTGAGGTACTCTATCTTGTAGTCGTAATCGTCTACATTGCTTACCCAGAACTTGGCGCCCTCGTTGTACATCATGCCCTCTTTTTTGTTGAGGACGGGGATGCCGATGTGCATATATTCGGCTGACATAAGCGGTTCTCCTTAATTTAGTTTGATATATCCCGGAAGAACTCGTAGGCTTCCTTATCCGTGAAGCCCTCGTGTACCACCTTGCCTATGGCGCGGCACATCGCTACGGGGTGGGTGCTCTGGAAGATGTTGCGGCCCATATCGACCCCGCGCGCGCCCTCGCTTATGGCTTTGTAGGCCATGGTGAGAGCCTCGGCCTCGGGCAGCTTTTTGCCTCCGGCTATGACTATCGGGACGGGGCAGGCGGCGCAGACCTTTTCAAAGTCCTCGCAGTAGTAGGTCTTTACGAAGCTCGCGCCCAGCTCGGCGAGAATGCGGGTGGCGAGGGTGAAATACTGGGGCGTGCGCTCCATCTCCTTGCCTACGGCGGTAACGCCCAGCACGGGTATGCCGCAGCGCATTCCGTCGTCCACCGCGCGGCAGAGCGTCTCAAGTGATTCGCTCTCGCCCTTGCCGCCAACAAAGCACTGTATGGCCAAGGCGGCGGCGTTCATTCGGACGGCGTCGTCTATATCGAAGGCGGGGCCGCCGCCGACGCTCATGTCGTCGAAGAGGACGGAGGCGTCGTGAGTCGCGCGCAGGCAGACGGGCTTGCCCACTGCCGGCGAAATGCAGCTTCTTATAGCTCCGCGCGTCGCCATCAGTACGTTCACATAGGGGGCGAGCGGGGGAATGACTATATCCAGCCTCTCGAGACCTGCCGTCGCGCCCATGATGTAGCCGTGGTCAAAGGCGAGCATGACGGTGTTGCCGGACTCAGGGTCGAACATGCTGGCAAAGCGGTGCTTGAAGCCCCAGTCCGTGTTGCCGAGGCCCTTGGCAAAGAAGCCCTCGGTCTCTGCGGGTTTGTCGAGATGGTAATCCTTCGCCACCTTGTTTCCGTCAGC
>JAUNBN010000022.1 GCA_030527085.1 Oscillospiraceae bacterium | reverse complement strand
CGGAGGGGCCGCCGGTCTGCTTGTAAAAAAGGGTCTCAGCGAGGAGCTCTCCTCAACCTGCATGAAGATAATGGGCCTCTGCACGGTCTTTATAGGCCTTTCCGGCGCGCTCAAGTACATGCTCGTTATAGGCGAGGACGGCGCGCTCGACACCTACGGCGGCCTGCTTTTGATAATAAGCCTCGTTACCGGAACGCTCGCGGGCGAACTCTTGCGGCTCGAGCAGCGCTTTGAGAGCTTCAGCAGTGGCCTCGAGCGGCGCTTCGGCATGGACGGCTTCGCGCGCGGCTTCGTAACGGCCTCGCTGCTCTTCTGCGTTGGCGCTATGGCGATAGTCGGCTCCTTTAACGACGGCCTCTACGGCGACCACAGCATACTCTTCATAAAAAGCCTTATGGACGGGATAAGCGCCCTCTTCCTCGCAGCCTCCCTGGGCGCGGGCGTGCTCTTCGCGAGCCTCGCCGTTCTCGTCTATCAGGGCGCGCTCACGCTCTCGGCCGGGCTTATAGCCCCGCTGCTCTCCGAGGCCGCGATGGCGGATATGTGTATGGTGGGCTACGCCCTTATAGTAGTTATCGGAACAAACGTGATGGGTCTTACTAAAATGCGCGCGACGAATATGCTCCCCTCGCTCGCCGCGGTGCTGCTCGTAAGGCTCCTGCCCTTTCTTTAAGCCGTGCTGAACGAAGCGACAAGCTATCCGCGCTTCGCCTGCCTTTCGGCCTTCTGGCTGAAGCTCATCGCGCTGGGCTGCATGGTCTGCGACCATATAGGCTACCTTGGGCTCTCGGGCCTCTGGTGGCTGAGGCTCATCGGCCGCATGGCCTTCCCGATTTACGCCTTTTTGCTCGTCGAGGGCTTTTATAACACCCGAAGCCGCGCCCGCTACGCTCTGCGCCTGCTTTCCTTCGCGCTGCTCTCGGAGCTGCCTTTCAATCTTTTGAGCACGGGCGGCTTCTCCCTGCGGCATTCCGAGGGGCAGAATGTTATGTTCGAGCTGCTTTTGGGGCTTTTGCTGCTCATGGCGCTCGAGGAGATAAACCTGCGTTGGTTCAAGCCCTGGCAAAACTCCCGGAAGCCGGAGCGCTATGACAATTTTGCCGTTGCTTTACTGCTGGCCTCGGCGGCGGTGGCGGCGGCCTGTTATCTGGCGGATCTGCTCGAGCTCGACTACCACTCCTACGGGATAATGCTCGTGGCGGCCATGTATTTGTTCCGCGGCTGCCTGCCGCTCGTCGCGGCGGGGCAGGCGGCGGTGTTCATGTTTATAATGCCGCGCGTAAGACGCACCATTCCCCTCTTTGGCACCTATATTAATACCTATTTTTACGGCTGGGCAGTGCTCTCTATGATACCGATAGCGCTCTACAACGGAAAGCCCGGCGTGCGTTCGAGGGCCGTGCAGTACGCCTTCTACCTCGCCTACCCGCTGCACATGCTGGTGCTGGCGCTGATAGCGAGGTACTGAAAGCTCGGACAGCGCTCAGGAGTACCCCCTTTTGCGCGCTTTTTCACTGTTTTGGTCCACTCCCGGGCTCTCTCCCCGCTTGTATTTGGGCGCGTTTTATGTTATATCTTAAGCTCGGTCGGGGCCATTTGAATCCCCGCGCCGTTTTATTAAAAAAACAAGGCTGCGCGAAACGCGCGCGCTTCATTTTAAAGGAGATATTTTAATATGAAATCCAAGCAGGTCGTGGGAATCGTAATAGCCGTTCTCGTGTTCGTCATAGCGGGGGCGGCGGGCGTTGCGAGCGCGAGCACGCTTAACAGCAGTCTCACTACTTTCTCCTCCCTGACCCGGGCCGCGGACGCGGAGCCCGCCTCAAATCTCGCCGTTATCGACATAAGCGGCACGATAGGCGCTTCGAGCTCCGACGGCTACGATCACGAGTTTATCCTCGGATATATTGAGGATTTGACCAATTCCTACGAGAACATGGGCATTCTGCTGCATATAGACAGCCCCGGAGGCCGCGTCTACGAGACCGACGAGGTCTACCTCGCGCTCGAAAACTACAAAAACCTAACCGGCAGGCCTGTCTACGCCTACGCCGAGAGCTATATGGCCTCGGGAGCCTACTACATCGCCTGCGCGGCGGACTTGATAGCCGCCAACCGCAACTCCTGGGTGGGCTCGATAGGCGTTTACATAAGCACGGTAAACTACAAGGGCCTCTTCGACACGCTGGGAATAAGGCCCGAATACATAAAGTCCGGCGAAAACAAGGCCATGGGCAACGGCTACGATGAGCTCACAGAGGAACAGTACGCCATCTATCAGGGCCTGGTGGACGAGAGCTTCGAGCAGTTTTTGGATATAGTCTGCTCCTCGCGCACCTACAGCCGCGAGGAGGCCCTGCCCATCTGCGACGGCCGTATCTACACCGCCGCTCAGGGACTTGAGAACGGCCTTATCGACAGAATCTACTCCTACGAGGAGTTTGAGACCCTCTGCCTCGAGGAGTGCGGAGCCTCCAATATCTACGAGCGCGTCTATGTTTCCGACGACTGGATGAGCTACTTCTTCGGCGAGGTAGAGGCCCTTATCCCCAAGAGCGAGGCGCAGATACTCTTAGAGCAGCTCGAGCAGGACGAAAGCGGGGTGCCGATGTACTATGCCGGATAAGACGATAAAGTCCTACGACCCCCAGACCGGCGCGCCGATTTATGAGGACGGCACAAGAGGCGCTCCCCGGCTCTCGGCGGCCGAGCTCGAAGCTATTGCGGCTCAGGCCGCTGACGCCTCAGCCTCGCCGCCGGAGCCAGAAAAGACCGAAGCTCCCGCCGAGCGGGACGACACCGTGCCCACCCTCGGCGAGATGATAGACACGCTGAATTTACTTGTTCCCGATTATACGAGCGAGAATATGAGCGCCGCCTCGCCGCTTCCCGATGCGGCAGTGGCCTCCTCCGCGGCCCTAACCGCCAAGGCTTTTTACGACGCGCGCCAGAGCGCGCTTGAAGGCGGGGAAACTCAAGGAGCCCCGCAGAGCGCTGAAATGCCCGCCGCCGCGCAGAGCGCCGCGACAGCCTCTCCCGCTTCTTCCGCTCAGATCCCCTACTCGCGGCGCGGCTACAGCGCTCCGAGAAAGAGCTACGCGCCCGCTCCCCCTCAGCCTCAGGAGGGCGGCGACTTCGCTCCCGAGGACTGCGCGGGCTTCTTCACCCGCTTTTTCGCCTTCCTGCTCGACTGCCTCGTAGCGGGGATAATGGCCCTTATTGTAAACGGCCTCCTGGGTCTGGCGCTGGGCTCGGCTCTGGACGAGTATGTGCTCTTTTCGATAAGGCTGCGCGGGGTAATAAGCTGGCTCGTTTCGGCGCTCTACTTCGTGCTGCTGACCGGCTTTACGGGTATGACCGCCGGAAAGCGCCTCTTGAGAATAAAGGTGCTCTCGGCGGACGGCGCGAAGGCCGGATGGTGGAGCGTTATCTACCGCGAAACCATAGGCCGCTATTTGAGCTCCCTGCTCGGTATAGGCTATCTCGTGCTGGCCTTCGACAGGCGGCACCGCGGCTTCCACGACATGCTGGCGGACACGAGAGTAGTCCTCTGCCGCTGACTCTCGGGAGCGCCCCGAAAACGCGTTCGATAAAAAGCGCGAGGCAGGAACACTCATCAAAAACTCGGGAGCGGCCTGGCGTATAAAGGGAAAATACAACGGAAAATCCGCGCAGCGGAACACTTTCAAAACTCCAAAGGGTTGAAACAATGGCCAACAAAGAGCTTACAAAAAAAGAACGCCAGAAGCGCGCCCAGCGCAGGCGAAGGCAGGCCAGCGGCCTCTTCTTCATCCTGCTGGCGCTCGTCGGCGCGGGGACGATAGTTTTCGCCGCCGTGAGATATATTGGCGGCCTCCTCGACGACAGCGAGGCGAGGCAGGACTACCAGCAGCTGATAGCGCCGCTCGTGGCGCTCGACCCCGAGCCCTTCGAAAGCCTCGGAGAGGCTGACGGAGCTTTGCTTTTGGAATCCGCTATCTGGGCCGCTCTGGACTACGAGGACACGAGCAAATACGAGCGCAACGAGGCGGGCTCCATCCTGCTGCCTACCGTTGATGTGGAGCGCTACTACTCCGCGATGTACGGCCCCTCCGCGGCGCTCGAGCACCGCAGCTTCACCGACGAGGATATAGAGTTCCTCTATCTCTCAGACACGAGCTGCTACGTTATCCCGATAACGAGCCAGAGCAACTACCACCCGCTCGTAGAGAGCATAAGCGGCTCCGGCTCAACGCGGGTTCTGCGGGTGGCCTACCTCACGGGCAGCACCTCGGCCGTTGAGCTTATCGAGGACGCCTCCGCGCAGATAGTAGTGAAATACATGGACTACATAATGACGCGCGAGCGCGGCTCCTTCTATATCAGCGGCGTCCGTGAGGTCTCAAACGGCGGCGACTCCGGCCAGAGCGCTCAAAACACGCAGACCGATACCGCGCAATAACGCCCGAGACCGATTAATACGTTACGTCATGAGCCGTCCCTGATAAGGGGGCGGCTCATCTTGATTTCTCTACGCTCGAAACCCCGCCTATTTTATCTCACGCTCAACCAAAGATAAACGCGCTGGATAAGGACTTTTACGAAGCTTCGCTTTTCTTTCAACTCAATCACGGTAAAAAATTTTTAAAATCATGTTGTTATTAATTTGATTGTGCATTATAATACAAAAACCTCTGTTATGTAACTCTCCCCCCGAAGCCTTTACGCGGAAAAAAGTTCACAGCCCGCGAATTTGGGGGAATTTCTGTTTTTCAGCCGAAGCCAGTGTGCGCGTTCTGAGAATTTGAGGAAAAGAATGAATATGAAAAGGGATATTTTGCTCGTTGCCGCCGTCGTGCTCTCGCTGCTGCTGGGGCTCGGTCTCAGTTTTTTATACACCTACCATCATACCGAAAGCACCGCCGTCGAGCGCGCGCATGAGGTGCTTTCAGACGGCGCCCGCGAGCAGGCGGCCACGGTTTCCGCCGCGCTCGAGGGTCAGCTTCAGGCGCTTCGCGCCATAGCCATAACCCTTGAGGACAGCAGCCGTATCCCCGAGCACCTCGCGGCTCTTTCGGCAGAGGTACCCTTTCATTCCATAGAGCTCTTCAGTCCCGACGGCGAGCTGCTCTGCTACGGCGGAGAGAGAGTGGGGCTGCCCATAAGGCCGGAGTACTTCAGCAGGGTGCTCAGGGGCGAGCATATAGCTGCCAGCTATTTCTCCGAGGAGGAGGGCCGCAGGGTGGTCTTTCTCTCCGTGCCCTTTCATGCCGGCGCGGCTGTAACCGGCGTTTTGAGAGGCTGCTATTACGAGGAAAGCATTCACGATATACTGAATGCCGAGGCCTACGGCGGCGACAGCTTTTCCCTTCTCTGCGACAGCGAGGGCAATATAATACTCAGCGAGGACGGGCTGCAAAACGAGTTCGGCGGCCTGACGCTTCGGGAGATAATAGCCTCCTCCGAGTTCAGCGGGCAGGATTACGACCTTGCCGTGAGCGCTCTGCTCTCGGGCGAGAGCCCCGCCCTGAGCTTCAGCTACGCGGGCAAGAGCTATATAGGCGCCTGCACGCCGCTCAGCGGAAGTTATCTGGGCTCCAGCGGCTGGCTGGTTTTTAATATAGTCGGCAGCGAGCGCCTGGCAAGCGAGGTTGCGGCTGCCCGCAGCAGTATCGCTGTTTCTCTTTGGATAATTATCTTCTTCTCTCTCGCGGCTATAGGCATTTTTGCCGTTTATGTCCGAGAGAGCCGGGCTCGCAGCAACAGGGACTACGCGGCTCTTAAGCTGCGCGAGGAGGAGTTCAAAATAGTTGCGCGGCAGTCCAACCGCTACGTTTGCGTCTACGATATTCAGACCATGGCTATTCAGCGCGACAGCAACCTCAACGACGGCTTCGGCCCCTACGGCGGCCCCCTAACCTTCCAGGATGTGCTGCGCAGAGGCTTTGTGCTGCCCGAGAGCGCGGATACCTTCAGGGGCTTTGCCGGGCGAATAAGCCGCGGCGAGAGCCCCGTTACCGCCGACGTGCTCATGAAACGCATAGACGATATGCCGCGCTGGTACCGCTTTGAGGCAACTACCCTTTTCGACTCCAAGGGCCTGCCCGAAAGCGCCGTTATCTCCTATTTCGACTGCACAGAGCTGCGCGAGCGCGAGGCAGCCTACGCGAGATGGCAGCAGGAGCTCAAGGGCTATTCCGGCGAAAGCTACACCTGCTCAGAGTACAACCTGACCCTTAACGTCTTCGAACGCGACTTCGGCCCGAAGCGCACTGACTACAGCAAAGCGGAGGACAGCGGCTTCGACAGCCATATCGCGCTCTACGCTCAAACCTGCGTTGCCGCGAGCGACAGGGAGAACTTTTTGAGCTCTGTTTCCAGGGAGAAGCTGCTCGGAGCCTTTTACAACGGAACAGACAGCCGCAGCTTCGACTACCTCGCCCTCGGCCCACAGGGCGAAGAATACTGGAGCAATATCAAGATACAGCTCGTGCGCTACCCGGAATCCGATGACATAAAATGCTATATACTTGTCAAAAACATAGACGAGGAAAAGCGGCGTGAGCTGGCTCTCATAAACCGCTCGCAGCGCGACTCACTCACCGGGGTCTACAACAGGGCCACCTTTATCGGCAAGGTGGAGCAGATACTGGCGGACGAGCCGGACACCACCCACGCCATACTGCTGCTGGACGCCGACGGCTTCAAGCATGTTAACGACACCCTCGGCCACGACGCGGGCGACAAGCTCCTCGCGGACTTCGCCGCCAGCATTCGCTCCTCGCTCCGGCAGAGCGACCTTATTGGCCGCATAGGCGGCGATGAGTTCATGGTCTTTCTGAGCAATATCCCCTACGACTCTGTTATTGAGCGCAAGGCACAGCAGCTCTGCTTCGCCCTGCGCAAGCGGCTGGACGAAAACATCAGCGTCTCGGCCAGCATAGGCGTGGCGGTCTACCCGCGCGACGGAACCGAGTTTGAGGAACTCTATCGCCGGGCGGACGAGGCTCTCTACTATGTCAAACGCAGCAGTAAGGGCGGCTACCGTCTTTACGACAACAGCCTGCTTGACACTCCTGGCTCCGAGGCCGTTCAGGCCGAAGCGGAGGAAGAGTGCAGCGGACTGCTCATTATTTCCTCCAAGCAGAGCTTCTGCGATGAGGTTCGCGCGCTTGTAAAGGGCAATTACGAGATACTCTGCGCCACCGAACGGCACCATCTCTCGGAGATTTTGAGCACGAGGGGCTTCTACATCAGCGCCGCCGTGCTGGACGCGGACTGTGAACTCGCCGAAACGGCGTTGAATATGCTGAAGCCGCGCCTTGATGATTTCAGAATACTGATTTACGCGCTGCGCTCGCTCGCAACCGAGAGCGAAACCGTGCGTCTTATAGAGCTGGGAGCCAGCTATGTCGCGAGAAAGCCGGTTAACGAGGCGCTGCTCAACCTGCGTCTTGATTTCTGGGCGCGGGTGCGCGATTACGAAAAATACCGGCTCCAGGCCGACTACCGAAGGCTTCAGGGCGAGCAGGAGCGGCGCTACCGCGAGGCCCTCAACGCAACCGGCGCTTCGGTTCTGGTTTACGACGCCCAGACCGGCAGCTATCAGGTCGAGCATATGTCGCCCGGCGGCATAGCCGGCAGCTTCGACGGACGGCCCCTTTTGCGCGTGCTCGAGGAGGACGGGGTCGTTACTCCGGAGGAACTCTCCGAAACGAGGGCGGCGCTTCACGCGATAGGCTCGGGAGAGCAGCGTCAGGGCAGCTCCACGCTGCGTCTGACCACGCGCACTGGCGAAAAGCACTGGTTCAATCTGCGAATGCTGCGACTCGAGGGCGAGGACTCCCAGACGCCCAAGGTGCTTATTATAATAACGGATATAAACAACAGCATACAGGCGGACGAGGCGCTCCGCTTCCGCGCCGAGCACGACCCGCTCACGGGGCTTTACAACCGCACTACCTTCTTTAAAAAGGCCGCGGAGATCATAGCTCTTAAGGAGCCGGGGTATTACGCGATAACGCGCACGGATATAAACAAATTCAAATACATCAACGACCAGTACGGCAGCTCCGCGGGCGACAAGGTTCTAAAGACCATCGCCAATATAATCGGCGAATACTGCCGCAGGGAGGGCGGGGTCTGCTCGCGCATAACGGCGGATATCTTCGTGGCCCTCTTCCCCGCGAGCTTCCTCGATTCAAACGACTTTATCACCATGAACGAGGCGATGAAGCGCGCCTATCACGCGAGCGTCCCGCTGACGCTTACAATAGGCGTTTACAGAATAAGAGACAAGCGCCTGAGCGTCAGCGCCATGTTCGACCGCGCCTCTCTGGCCGCTACCTCAATAAAGGGTCTTTACGACCGAAACATAGCCGAGTACGACGAGAGCATGCGCCGCGATTTGCTCGAAACTCAAGAAATAGTTTCAGGCGCCGAGAGAGCGCTCCGAGAGCAGCGCTTTGAGCTCTGGCTCCAGCCGCAGATAAACCACTCTACCGGCGCGCTTATCGGCGCCGAGGCTCTCGTGCGCTGGCGCAAGAGGGACGGCTCCCTGCTGCCGCCCGCAAGGTTCATACCCGTCTTTGAGAGCAACCGCTTTATATACAAGCTCGACAAATACATCTGGAACAAGGCCTGCGAACTGCTGCGCCGCTGGCTTGACGAGAGTGGCCGCGCGGTCTCAATAGCCGTAAACATCTCGCGCATAGATTTGCTTGAGGAGAATTTCTTCGAGACGATAACCGGGTTAATAAAGCACTACGACCTGCCGCCCAAGCTCCTGCGCCTGGAGATAACGGAATCGGCCTTCTCCTACTCGCCTAAGATCTCCGAGATGGTTGACAGGCTGCGCGCCGAGGGCTTCGATGTCGAAATAGACGATTTCGGCAGCGGCTACTCCTCTCTCAACACGCTCAAGGAGGTTAACGCGAGCACCCTCAAGCTGGATATGAGCTTTTTGCGGCGCGGCTACGACAAAGCGCGCGGCGGGAATATAATCAGCTCTGTTGTAAGAATGGCAAAATGGCTCGGAATGCCGGTCATAGCCGAGGGAGTGGAGACGAAGCAGCAGGCGGACTTTCTCAAGAGCATAGGCTGCAGCTATGTTCAGGGCTACCTTTACGGCGCGCCCATGCCCGCAGATGAGTTTGAAAAGCTGTTCGGCGGCGCTGAGATAGAGAACCGCCTTCAGGCAATGCAGCCCACAGTTCCGCTGAATAACAACGCCTTCTGGAATCCCGATTCTGTGGAAACGCTCATCTTCAACAGCTATGTCGGAGGCGCGGGCATCTTCGAGTGCGACGGCGGCGAAATAGAGCTGCTGCGCCTGAACGACAAGGGAGCGAGAGCGCTGGGCGAAGAAAGCATAGAAGCCGCACTCAAGCTGAGCCCCAAAAGCTGCCTCGGCGAAAGGGCCTATGCCGAGCTGCTGGACTGTATGAACAGAGCCTCCGAGAGCGCCAAAGAGCTCACCTGCGAGCTCAAGGCCGAAACAAACTCGGGCACCCGCTATTTGTTCCTCTCCCTGCGCGAAATAGCGCAGATGGGAAGCCGCCGCATCTACTACTGCCTGATAAACGACCTTACAAAGCACCGCGAAACCGAAGCCAAACTCACGGAGGACGCGCAAAGGCTCAGGGATATGCTGGACAAGCTGGAGGGCGAAAACTCCGAGACATAAAGCCCCCCTGCAAAGAGTCTGCGCATCTGAACTTAATATAGAACTCTCGCACTGCTTCCCCCGCCTACGACCGATGTCATTTTTTTCAGGGCATCTCCACCCGCCGAAGGCGGGTGGAGATGCCCTGAAAAGCACAAACCGGAAAACATGAGCTACAGCTTCCGCCGCTCAAAGCTTAATAACATTGCGTCTACGGCGGGGGAAGCAGTGCGTTAAACACGCTCTTTGAGGCACTCCCCGCCCCGGCGAGGAGTTCTCCAAAAGCGGGTGTTTGAGGCTGTATTCCCGCCGCCGGAGGCGTCGGGAATACAGCAAAAGCGCGCGATAGGGGCACTCCCGCCCGGCGACTTTAATTGACCTTTGAGAAATGCTGCTGTATAATAAGTTGTTCGCATGAACCTTCCTTCATAATAAAGGGCGGCAAGGTGACAACAAACAGCGCAAATGCAATTTTGAGAACCTTGCAGAAGCGGTGGAAAAGCTGCGTGCTTTTTTCGCAAAAATGCAAAAATATCTAAGGAGCAGGTTTAATGAAGCTCTGTCTCGGCACTGTTCAGTTCGGCATGGACTACGGTCTGGCTCAGACAAAGGCGATGAAGGTTTCGGACGCCGTTAGCTGCATTGATTACGCCGTACAGAACGGGGTCTCCGCCATCGATACTTCCCCGGCCTACGGATACGCCGAGAGCATAGTTGGAGAGTTTCTTAAAAAGAAAACCGTCTTGCGCGGCGATTTGTTTATTTCGGATAAGCTGTATCCCGAATTGCCGGAATTTAAATCCGAGAGCGAGCTTAAGTCGGAAATATTCCGGCGTATAGACCGCTCCCTGCTGACTCTTAATACGGATTATGTGGACGCATATATGTTCCACACCTCCGCGTACGCCCTGCGGCCAGAACTGCTGCAGGCTCTCTATGCGGTTAAAGAGCAGGGCAAGGCGCGGATGGTCGGCGTTTCGGTTTACACCCCCGAAGAAGCGCTGGCGTGCTGCGAGAGTGAATACGCCGGGTTGTTGCAGATACCGTACAGCATTCTGGACCGAAGGATGAAAGAGGCGGGCGTCTTAGATTGCGCCCCGAAAATGACCTTTCAGGCGAGAAGCGCGTTCATTCAGGGACTGATTTTCATGCGTGAAGCCGAGCTTCCGCCATATTTGCAAAAAGCCGCGCCGATAGTAAACAGAATACACGAATTGTGCCGCGAATATGCAATAAGCGAAGAAGCGCTGGCAATGGGCTATGTAAAAAAGGAAAGCGCCATATCATATTTGTTGTTCGGCGCCGCCGGAATTGAACAGATAAGAAGCAATATTGACGCTTTCAACGCGAACCTTCCCGACGAAGTTCTTAACATCGCGAAAGCCGAGTTCAGCGGTATTGATGAAGACCTGTATATACCCACACACTGGAAAAAGTAAGGTGGAGATAAATTGAAATATCTTGCCCTGATTCAGGCCCGCTGCGGTTCCAGCCGGCTGCCGAATAAAGTTCTAATGGATCTTGCCGGTAAGCCCGCGCTGCTTCGAACGATAGAACGCGTGCAAAAAAGCAAATATGTTGATGAAGTCATAGTCGTAACCTCTATAAACATCGAGAATCTCGCTATCGTCAAACTGTGCGCCGACTATGGAGTTCGAGTGTTTCCGGGTTCGGAGGATGATGTTCTCGACAGGTTTTACCAAGCGGCAAAGCTGATAAAGCCCGAATATATAATCAGAGTGACGGGGGATTGCCCTTTGTACGACGCCGCGCTGCTCGACGGCGCGATAGAGCAGATGAAACCGGACACGGATTACATCGCGCAGCTGGGGCATGAAACCTACCCCGACGGCCTTGATATCGAGGTGTTTACGCGCGAGGCGCTGGAAATATCCTGGCAGGAGGCTGTCTTAAAGTCTGAAAGAGAGCATGTTACGCAGTATATACGCAAGCACGGCGAGCGGTTCAAGCTGCAAGACCTCCTTTTCCCCTACGGCGATTACGGCGGCGACCGGTGGACGCTGGACGAGCTGGAGGATTATGAGCTGATAAGCGCAATATACGAGCATTTTAAAAATAACAAAGATTTTACAACTGAAGATGTTTTAGAATTTTTGAATGGTGATGGAGCTCATCTCAGGCAGATTAACAACAATATTGAAAGAAACGAAGGTCTTAAAAAGAGTATTCTAAATGACAGGGTGGTTTTATAAGTGCAGAAGAACATTTTTATGCAGGGAGAGGCCGATCAATGGTATGAGCGCAATAAAAGCGCAATCGGTTTTTCGGAACCGTCCAGGTTTTGCCGGACTTACCAAAAGTATATTAAAACAAACGACAGAATTCTGGAAATAGGCTGTTCAAACGGTCGCAATCTTGCTTATCTGTCTAAAGCCTGCAATTGTGAATGCTTCGGTATAGACCCCAGTGAAGAGGCAATTAGAGAGAGAGAGAGAGAGAGAGCCCCATTTAAACCTTCAGGTGGGAACCAGCGACCGACTTCCCTTTGAGCAAAACTATTTTGACGTTGTCATTTTCGGTTTTTGTCTGTATTTGGTTGATAGAAGCTTGTTGCTTCAGACGGTCGCCGAGGCAGATAGAGTTCTTAAAGACGAGGGGGGAATATTGTGTATAACTGATTTCCTGACCAGTGTACCCATTGTACGCCCATATAAGCATAAACAAGGCGTTTTC
>JAUNBN010000021.1 GCA_030527085.1 Oscillospiraceae bacterium | reverse complement strand
GTCCCTGCCGGAGGCGAGGACGTGGTCCACGCCGCCGAAGCCTATATCGTAGGACCAGCCGTCTCCGCCGAAGCACCATACGGACTTCTTGGCGAGCATGTCCTTGTTTTCGAGAATAGCCTTGCTCTCGGCGCCGCCCTCGGCCTCAAGGGCCTTGACGAGCCTGCGCGTGGCTTTGGAGTTGGCCTCGCCGTCCTCAAGAGTAGAGAGGTACTCATCGACCGCGGCCTTGAGCTCGCCCTCGGCCTTGAGCTCGCGCACAAGCTCTATAACGTGCTCGCGGCGGGTCTCCTGCCCTAAGAACATTCCCAGACCGTACTCGGCGGCGTCCTCGAACAGGGAGTTCGACCAGGCGGGGCCGCGGCCTTCCCTGTTGACGGTGTAGGGAGTGGCGGGCGCGCTGCCGCCCCAGATGGAGGAGCAGCCCGTGGCGTTCGCGATATACATTCTGTCGCCGAAGAGCTGGGTCACGAGCTTGGCGTAGGGGGTCTCGCCGCAGCCGGCGCAGGCTCCGGAGAACTCGAGCAGCGGGGTGAGGAACTGGCTGCCCTTGACGGTTGAGGGCTTGAACTTCTCGGTGACCTCGGGTTTCGTCTCTATGGTGAGGCCGTATTCAAAGACGGCCTGCTGGGGCATCTCGTCCTCAAGCGGCTTCATGGCCAGAGCCTTGTTGCCGCCCTTGCCCGGACAGACGTTCACGCAGGAGCCGCAGCCCGTGCAGTCCAGCGCGGAGACGGTCATTACGGTCTTGAAGCCCTCGAGTCCCGTAGTGTCGGCGGACTTTACGCCCGCGGGAGCCTTGGCAAGCTCCTCCGCGCTCATAACTACCGGGCGGATTACCGCGTGCGGGCAGACATAGGCGCAGAAATTGCACTGAATGCAGTTTTCGGGTATCCAGGAGGGCACGTTCACCGCAACGCCGCGCTTCTCATAAGCCGCGCTGCCCTGCGGGAAGTGACCGTCAACATAGTCCATAAGGGTGGAGACGGGCAGGTTGTCGCCGTCCTGCAGCGAGCAGGGGACGAGCACGTCGTTGACGAACTTGACGAGCTCGGGACGGTCGCCGGTGAGCGCCGTGCGGGGCGCGTCCGCGCCTACGGTCTTCCACTCGGCGGGCACGTCCACCTTGACGACGTGGACGGCTCCGGCCTCGATGGCGTCGTGGTTCATTTTTACAACGTCGTCGCCCTTGCTGGAATAGCTCTTGGTGGCCGCGTCCTTCATATACTGAATGGCCTGGGCCTCGTCGATTATCTTGGTGAGGGTGAAGAAGGCGCTCTGAAGAACGGTGTTGTAGCGGCCGCGCAGACCGAGCTTCGCGTCTATGGCCAGCGCGTCTATGGTGTAGAGCCGGATATTGTGCTCGGCGATGAACCTCTTGTCCTTATTGGGCAGGTGCTCGGAGAGCTCCTCGAGGTCCCAGGGGCAGTTTATAAGGAAGACGCCGCCGTCCTTGAGGTCCTCTACCATGTTGTATTTGCCGATATAGGAGGGGTTGTGGCAGGCGACGAAGTCGGCCTTGTCTATAAGATAAGTGGACTTTATCGGGGTCTTGCCGAAGCGCAGATGGGAGACCGTTACGCCGCCGGACTTCTTGGAGTCGTAGGAGAAGTAGGCCTGGGCGTACATGTCCGTGTGGTCGCCGATTATCTTGATGGAGTTCTTATTGGCGCCTACGGTACCGTCGGAGCCCAGTCCCCAGAACTTGCAGCAGGTAGTGCCCTCGGGCGTGGTGTTCGGGTTCTCCTTGAGCTCGAGCGAGAGATTGGTAACATCGTCCACTATGCCGATGGTGAATATCTTCTTGCCGTTCGGATTCTGAGCGTTGCGGATTGCCGCGATTATCTGCGCGGGGGTGGTGTCCTTGCTGCCCAGGCCGTAGCGGCCGCCGCAGACATTGACCTTCGCAAACTCGGTGCCGGCAAGGGCGCTTACAACGTCGAGGTAGAGCGGCTCGCCGAGCGCGCCGGGCTCTTTGGTGCGGTCGAGCACCGCGATGTTCTTAACGCTCTTGGGCATTACGGCCAGCAGGTGCTTTACGGAGAAGGGGCGGTAGAGGCGGACCTTTATAAGGCCTACCTTTTCGCCGGCGGCGCAGAGGTAGTCTATGACCTCCTCGGCCGCGTCGCAGACGGAGCCCATGGCGACTATGACGGTTTCGGCGTCGGGCGCTCCGTGGTAGTTGAAGAGCTTGTAGTCGGTACCTATTTTGGCGTTGACCTTGTTCATCGCCTCCTCAACCACGGCGGGCAGCTCGTTGTAGAACTTGTTGGTGCCCTCGCGGACCTGGAAGAAGATGTCGGGGTTCTGGGCGGAGCCGGTGAGCTTCGGGTGCTCGGGGTTGAGGGCGTTTTTGCGGAACTGCTCGACAGCCTCGAGGTCCATCATGTCCTTGAGGTCCTCGTAGTCCCAGACCTCTATCTTCTGAAGCTCGTGGGAGGTGCGGAAACCGTCGAAGAAATTCAGGAAGGGAGTCTTGCCCTTGATGGCCGCGCAGTGGGCCACGGGGGTGAGGTCCATTACCTCCTGGACGCTGCCCTCGGCGAGCAGGGCGAAGCCCGTCTGCCTGCAGGCCATAACGTCGGAATGGTCGCCGAAGATGGAGAGGGCGTGGGTGGCCAGAGCGCGCGCGGCGCAGTCGATAACGCAGGGGAGCTGCTCGCCCGCAATTTTGTACATATTGGGAATCATGAGCAGAAGGCCCTGCGAGGCCGTAAAGGTAGTAGTGAGCGCGCCCGAGGAGAGGGAGCCGTGAACCGCGCCGGCGGCGCCCGCCTCGCTCTGCATCTCGATTACGTTTACCGTGTGGTCGAAGATGTTGAGCCTGCCCTTGGCCGACATCTCGTCAACGTGCTCGGCCATAGGGGAGGACGGGGTTATCGGGTAGATAGCCGCTACGTCGGTGTAGGCATAGGATACGTGGGCGGCGGCGTTGTTGCCGTCCATCGTAAGTCTTTTTCTTGCCATTTGTGCCTCCTAATATATAATGCGTTTTAATGCCTGTGCCAATTTATTATATTATCACTTCTAAAGCGGCAAGTAAAGTGAGAAGGCCGATTTTTGTTATTTTTTGAACGAAGGGACTCGGCGCGGTGTTCCCTCGCCTGCGGCGGGGAAACAGGGCAAAAGCGCTCGCAGCAGCGGCAAGTAAAGCGAGAAGGCCGATTTTTGTTATTTTTTGAACGAAGGGACTCGGCGCGGTGTTTCCCCGCCTGCGGCGGGGAAACAGGGCAAAAGCGCTCGCGGCAGCGGCAAGTAAAGCGAGAAAGGCGGATTTCGTTATTTTTCGGACAAATAGACAAGAGCGCCGCACTGTATTATAATAATAAACACAAAAGCCGCGCCCCGCGGCGCACAAGCACGGTATCGCGCCCGCTTTTGGTCCGCTTACGAATCCCTCCCTGAGAACAATAGGAGCTTTTAAAAATGGAACCCGACGGCTGGCCATATCTGCAGTTTATCATTTCCGGAGCGCTGCTCTTTCTCTTTGCGCTCGCCGGCGGCGCCGCCGCCGGGCAGACGAGCTCGCGCGAGGCGCTCGAGGGGACGGCCGGCGTTTCTCCCGCAGCGGCCGGGGGGCTTATTGTCTCGGCCCTGCTGCTCGCCTGGAACCTCGCGTGCCTCTTTGCCTTGAGCCGCAGCGCCTGCCTCTGGGCGCTCGGCCACCTTGATGAGAGGGGTTTCCCCGCCTCTCTCGCTACAGCTCTCCTCTTTATGACTCTTACCGGGCTGGTAATGAGCTTTCTTGTAATTCTGCCGCTCTCCTGGGGCCAGGCGCATTCGGACTCCTATGCCGGGCGCGGCTCTGCTGTTCTTAAATTGACCTCGCCGCTGAAACCCCTCGCGCGCCTTATCTGCTCGCCCGCGCGCAGGCTGCTGGAGCGCCGGGGCGTTGCCGACGAGCTCGGCTCCGTTACCGAAGAGGACGTTATGGACGACGTGGGCGCGCTCGAGGAGATAGACGAGGCCCAGCGCGAGATGATAGGCAATATCTTCGAGCTGGACGATGTGAGCGCCGCCGACATCATGACCCACCGCATAGAGGTCGAAGCCGTGCCGGTGGACGCGAGCCTGGATTTTATTATAAATATGGCCGTTGAGAGCGGCTACTCGCGCCTGCCTGTCTACGAGGGTTCGCTGGACAGCATTATAGGAACCCTCTCCGTCAAGGACCTGCTGCCCTTTGTCGGCAAGAGCGCGGCCGACTTCGAGTTGCGCTCCCTTCTGCGCGACACGCTCTACGTTCACGAGAGCATTCGCGCGCACGATTTGCTGTTGCGCCTCAAGGCGGCCAAGATGCCGCTGGCGGTGGTGGTGGACGAATACGGCGGCACGGCGGGCATAGTGAGCATGGAGGACATACTCGAGAGCATAGTGGGCGATATAGAGGACGAGTACGATGAGGAGGAGAGCCTTATAGCTAGGCAGGCGGACGGCTCGCTTGTCTGCGAGGGCTTCGCCGAGGTCGAGGACGTGTTCGAGGCTCTGGGCTTAAGTGAGCCGCCCGAGGAGCTCGAGAGCGAGACCATAGGCGGCCTGCTCACGGAGCTGCTCGGGCGCATCCCCGAGCCCTGCGAGCGCGCGAGCGCCAGGCTGGATAAGCTGGAGCTCTCCTCGCTCGGTGCGGACGAGCGCCGCATAACGAAGGTTCAAGCGAGGCTCATCTCCGAAGATACTGAGGCTTAAGCCCATAGAATCAAAGCGGCGGAGGGAGTTCGTTTTTGGCCCCGCCGCTTTGCGCTGTTTGTCCTGCCGGGTTTTCGTCATCGCTATGTTCCGGCTCGACTGCGCAGCGTCAGCGCAAGCGCCGGTAACACCGATTCAGCGCGGGAGCTTTTAAGCGAATCCCGCACAAAATCACCCGCCAAGGGAGCTTTCCCTTCGCGGGTGATTTGAAAGGAAGCAAAAGCGGTATTAAAGTTGTATTCCCCCCGCCGAAGGCGGGGGGAATACAGTGAAAAGAAGCTTAATATCGCTTTTCGCTTATTTCTTGCCGAAGGCTTCGCCGAGCTTGTCGAGCGCGGCTTCTACGGAATCGGAGGCCTTGTCGGCCAGGTTCTCTATAACGTCGCCCGCCTTGTCGGCGTAGTCCTTGGCCTTTTCGAGCGCGGGGCCGGACTTTTCTTTCAAATCGCCCAGGAGATCCTCGCCCTTGTCGGCGAGCTGCTCAACCGCGTCCGAGGCCTTGCCATAGGCGTCCACGGCCTTGTCCTTGAGGTTGTCGAGAATATCGTCGGCTTTGTCGGCGACGTTTTTAACGGTGTTTTCAAAATTGTTTTCAGTCATTTTTGTTCCTCCAGTTTATTGAGAGCTCAGCCTTCGGCGTTCTCGCTGCTCTCCTCAGCCGCTTCGGGCTCCGCCTCGGGAGCGGGGTCTGCGGCGGGAGCTGCTTCCTCGGGGGAGGCTTCTTCCTTTTCGGCGAGGGTCTTTACCGCCTCGGCCGCGTCCGCGGCCATGTCCTTAACGGCCTCGACCGCCTTGGCGGCGGCGTCGGCTATCTTCGGCGCGGCGGCCTCGTAGACGTCCTTAACGGCCTCGGCGGCCTTTTGGGCGGTATCGCTGACCGCCTCGGCCGCGGCCTTCACCGCGGGCTTCGCGTCCTCTATGAGGTCCTTTGCTTCATAGCGCACGTTGTCGGCGTAGTCGCCGGCGCTCTGAGCGAGCTCGGAGGCCTTGTCGGCCGCCTTCTCGATGACCTCGCCTATTTTTTCGCCGAGTCCGCTCGCGGCTTCGGCGGCCTTGTCGGCCAGCTCGGCAGCCTTGTCGAGCGCGCCGGAAACGGCCTTTGAGGTCTCGGCGGCGCCGCGCTCGAGGTTATCGCGCAGGCGGCTCTTGGGCCTGCCCTCCTCGCCCTCGGGCCTCATGCTCAAGGAGACGCGCTTGCGCTCGAGGTCTACGCCTATGAGCCTTACCTCGACCTCGTCGCCTACCTTGACCACATCGCCGGGATTTTCGACATGCTCGCTCGAAAGCTCGCTTATGTGCACCAGGCCGTCAACGCCGGGAAGTATGCGCACAAAGGCGCCGAATTTCGTTACGGAGACCACGGGCGCGGTAAACACGCTGCCTATCGGGTATTCCTGAATGCGGCTCCAGGGATTGTCCTCCTCCCTGCGGAAGCCAAGAGATACCTTGCGGTTCTCGGGATCGAGGGCCTTCACATAAACATCGACCGTGTCGCCGACCTTCATTACCTCGGAGGGCGTTTTGATGCGCCCCCAGGACATTTCGCTTATATGTACCATGCCGTCAACGCCGCCGAGGTCCACGAAGGCGCCGTAGCTGGTGAGGGACTTGACCTCGCCGGTGAACTTGTCGCCTACCGCAACCTTTTCCCAGAACTCGTCGCGCGCGCGCTTATTCTCTTCCTCGAGAACGGCGCGAATGGAGCCTATCGCGCGGCGGCGGCCGGCGTTGGCCTCGATTATCTTGATTTTCTGGCGGGTGTGCGCGAGCTGCTCGTAGGGCTCGCCGCGGCGAAGCGTCGCCTGCGAGGCGGGTATAAAGACCCGCACGCCCTTGAGATTGGCCACGAGGCCCTTGTTCACGGCCTCGCCGATATAGACCTCGAAAACGGTGCCTTCCTCAACGGCCGAGGAGATCTCCTCAAAGCCCTTTTCGGAATCGACGCGCTTTTTGCTGAGCGTCACTATCCCCTCGAGGTCCTGGACCTTTGTTACAACGAGGTTGATTTTGTCCCCCAGCTTAACGACGTCCTGCGGCTGGGCCGAAGCGTCGTCGCTCAATTCGTCAAGCGGGACTACCCCCGTGTGTTTGGTGCCGATATCGACGACAACCTCATTGGGGCGTATTTCCGTTACCACGCCCTCGACCCTCTGGCCGCGGTGGACTAGCTTGAGGGAATCCTCAAGAGCCTCCTCGAAGTTGAATTCGTCCTCTCTGCTGATCTCGGTCATTTTACTTAGTACCTCCTCGATTACGGGGGATGGGGTAGAGGCTCCGGCCGTCACCCCAACGCTTTTCGCACCTTTCAGCATTTCTTCGCTAAGCTCAGCAGAGGTTTCTATTGAGTAAGTCTTGGAGAAACGCGAGCAAACGTCGTAGAGCTTTTTGGTGTTAGAGCTGTTTTTTCCTCCTATAACAATGCAAACGTCGCATTTTCTGGCCAGGCCTTCGGCCTCCAGCTGCCTCGTCTGCGTTGCATTACATATTGTATCAAATACTGTCAAATTTGTATAGATTTTTTTTGACAGCTCCTTGAATTCGCCGTATTTTTCCAAATTGAAGGTGGTCTGCGCCACCATCGCGAACTCGCGGCCTTCGGCGGCTTCTCCCAGTATCTCCGCGAGCCTTTCGGCGCTGTCGAACACAAAGGCCTTCCCCGGGCAGTGGCCGACTATGCCCATAACTTCCGGGTGGCTTTCATCGCCCGCTATGAGCAGCGTCCTGCCCAAAGCGCTCTCGCGCGAGACTATCTCGTGTATTTTAGCCACAAAGGGACAGGTGGCGTCTACTACTTCAACGCCCATTCGCTCGCATTCCTCGTAGACCGCGCGCGCCACGCCGTGGCTGCGTATTACCAGCGCGGCCCCCTTCGGCGTCTCGCCCGGCGAGGCCACGGCGCGGCAGCCCTTGGCCTCGAGATGCTCAACTACCTGCCGGTTGTGGATTATGGGCCCCAG
Source organism: Oscillospiraceae bacterium (assembly GCA_030527085.1). Taxonomy (GTDB): domain Bacteria; phylum Bacillota; class Clostridia; order Oscillospirales; family Ruminococcaceae; genus JAUNBN01. The sequence continues at coordinate 4,735 of JAUNBN010000021.1, read as the reverse complement.
AGTAGCTATGCTGCGGCCCTCGGCCAGCAGCCTTTCGCAGAGCCTCACGGCCCTGCCCACCCCGAAGCAGAAGCCCGCGGTTTCGGCCTTGATTATCTTCATTCAGCCTCTCCCTCGGCGGCGAGCTTTGCTATCCTCTCCCTGAGCCTTGCCGTCGCCGCGCGGACCGTGGCGCTCGTAGCGGGCGTTTCGCCCAGCTCGGCGGGGCTTAGGGCCTTTCCGTAGATGATTTTTACCTTTTTGAAGAAGCCCACCCCCTCGGGCGCGATTATAGCGGAGGGAATAATGGGCGAGCCGGTCTGCAAAGCGAAGGTAGCCGCGCCGGATTTGAAGACCCCTAGCTCACCGGACTTCGAGCGCGTGCCCTCGGGGAAGATGAGCAGCAGGCCCCCGTTTTCGAGCACGGCCTTTGTGCTCATGACGCTCGAGCGGTTTATATGGCCTCTGTCAACCGGAATAGCTCCCAGCTTTCCGAGAATGCCCGAGAAGAGCTTGTTTTTGAAAAGCTCCCTCTTTGCCATGAAATGCATATCGCGCTTTATTAAGTAGGCGTGCAGCATGGGGTCTATGGCGTGGGTATGGGTACTGGCAAGTATGGCCCTGCCCGTCTGGGGCAGGTTCTCGAGCCCCTCGGCCTCAAGGCGGTGCAGCCTGCGGCCGAAGAAGCCGAGCACACAGCGCCAGAAGCGGTAAAAATACATAGGCTTCACAGTTTTTCTCTTACTATCCCCTTGAGTATTTCAACGCTTTCCTCGAGCTCGTTGCCCGTGGTGTCCACCAAAATCGAACCCTCGGCGGGTTTTAACGGAGCTATCTCGCGGTGTGAGTCGTTGTAGTCGCGCTCTTTTAAATCGCTGAGCACGGCCTCGTAGTCCGCGCTGACTCCCTTGGCTATAAGCTCCTCGTAGCGGCGGCGCGCGCGCTCCTCCGGCGAGGCTGTGAGGAAGATTTTAACGTCCGCCTCGGGCAGCACCACCGTTGCGATATCGCGCCCGTCCATGATGACGTTGTTGTTACGCGCTATTTCGCGCTGCGTCTCGAGCAGGAAGGCCCTTACCGCGGGCAGCGCCGAGACCGCCGAGGCGGCCATCGAAACGGCCTCCGTTCTTATCTTGCTCGTTACGTCCTCGTCGTTGAGATAGACCCTCTGCTCGGTATCGACAAAGCGTATCTCGACTTTGAGGCCCAGCAGCAGGCCCTTTATGGCGTTCTCGTTTTTAACGTCCGCCCCGCGCGAGAGCACAAAGAGGCCTATGGCTCTGTAGAGCGCCCCGGTATCAACATAGATATACCCGAGCTGCGAGGCCAGCTCGCGCGCTATGGTGCTCTTGCCCGCCCCGGCCGGGCCGTCTATGGCTACAGACTTCATTTTCATTTTTCAAGCGCCTCCTTCAAACAGTGCTCCCCCGCCGCGCGTCCCGTGGCGAAGGCAATCATCAGATTGTAGCCCCCCGTAGGGCCGTCCGCGTCGATTATCTCTCCGGCGAAATACAGATTATTAACTAATTTTGATTCCATTGTTTTGGGGTTTATCTCTTTCAGGCTCACGCCCCCCGCGCTCACAATGGCCTCGTCTATCGGCCTCGTGCCCGTAATCTCAAGAGTAAAGGCCTTGAGCGTTTCGCGCAGGCGCGCCCTCTCCTTTCGGCTCAGGGAGTTTATGCGCCTTCCCGGCTCTATGCCGCTGCGGCGGATTATTACGGGAATGAGTCGCTGCGGCAGCAGAGCGTCGAGCGAGTTTTTCAGCTCACGGTTCTGTCTCTCTGAAAAATCCCGAAGCAGTCTTTTGTCGAGCGTCTCGCCGTCGAGCGCGGGCTTGAGGTCTATGCTCGCAAGCGCCCCCGCCGCGCGGCGGCCGACCAGCGTCATGCTCGCCGAGAGCACCAGAGGTCCGCTTATCCCGAAATGGGTAAAGAGCATTTCGCCCTGCTCGCTGAAGAGCGTCTTTTCGCCGTCCCTGATTTCCAGCCTCACGTTCTTCAGCGAGAGGCCCTGCAGCTCGGCGCAGTCGCCCCCCGCGCACTCGAGCGGAACCAGGGAAGGCTCGGGTTGCTTTACGGCGTGCCCCAGCGCCGCGGCCATTTTATAGCCGTCGCCGGTGGAGCCCGTTGCGGGGTAGGAGAGCCCGCCGGTGGCCAGCAGAGCCGCCTCACAGAGGATTTCCTCCCCGCCCGCGAGCCTCACCGCGCAAACGGCCTTGCCGTCTGTAAGTATCTCCCGCGCGCGGGCTTTGAGAAGCCTCACTCCCAGCCGAGCGCACTCGGCTTTCAGGGCTTCCGCCACGTCCGCGGCGCGGTCGCTTTGCGGGAACACGCGGCCACCGCGCTCTGTTTTGAGCGGCACGCCCAGCGCCTCAAAGAAGTCCATTATTTCGGCGCTGCCGAAGCTGTTAATGGAGCTTCGCATAAACTGCCCGCCCGAGCGTAAGTCCGAGGCGAAGCTCTCCGCGTCGCAGACCTTGGCGAGATTGCAGCGCCCCTTGCCCGTTATTCTGAGCTTTTTGGGGTAGCGCTCCTCGCGCTCTATGAGCAGCACGTCCGTACCGCGCCGCGCGGCGCTGATGGCCGCCATGAGCCCCGCAGGGCCCGCGCCTATCACGGCGAGGCGGCAGCGAAGCGGCGGTCTATCGAGCTGCATATACCTACCGCCTTTCGCCGCGTCATAATCTTCCATACTGATTATAACGTGTTTTTAAAACTAAACAAGTGCAAAAAGGCAAAAAATAAGGCCGGGGCGGCGAATACGCATTCGTCCGGCTCAAGCGCGCGGAATTATCGGGGTATAAAAAAGAGAGAGGCCGACGGAGGCAAGGTCATTATACTAGGATGTATTCCCCCGCCGAAGGCGGGGGAATACATCCGGAAAACCTGCTCAGTTAAGCTGAGCGCCGCAGGCCCTCAGGCCGTGCGCGCGCACCAGAAATTCTCGCAGTCGGTGTCGCCGTCGCGGTAAAGCGCGCAGCCGAAGGCCGAAGCGTCCTCGTCGAGCACGAGCGCTCTCGTTTGGGGAGAGGCCAGCCAGATATTGAGGGCGGCGCGCGCTGTCTCCGGCCCGGCGGCGACAAGCTCGCCGCGCGCGCCCTCGGCCGCAGAGGCCGTAAAGCTCTCCGCCAGCTCGCGCGAGCGGTCCTCACAGGTCTCCGCCAGCTCCTCGCTCCACTCCAGCGCCGCGAGCCCCCGCGCGGCGCGCTCCCCGTTTATCAGCTCGAGAATCTCCTCGGCAAAGGCGGAGCGCAGGCCGTCGGAGTAGTCGGAGACGTAGTCCGCCTCGTCCTCCTCCTCGAGCTCGGTTGAAACGACTATCTCATCAAGGTCTATGACCTTTATCGGTATCTCAACAGCGCGAGTGGGCACAAAAACGGCGTTCTGCTCGCCCTCAGGCTCCCGGCCCGCCGCCGCGAGGTATTCAAGGTAGCTCGCGTAGGTCTCGGCGTCCACGGCCTTGGTGAAGCCGTATTCTATAAGGAGCTTGGTGGAGCCCAGCGCGAGCCCCTCTATTCTGATTTCGCCGCCGGTATCGGCCCCGCTTATGACCGCGGTGGCCTCGTTGAGCGAGCTTAGGCGCAGGCTCTCGCCCTCGCCGGGGCTGAGCAGCAGGGCCACAGGGTGCTGCAAATAGGCCTCGGCCTCGTATGCCGCCGTATCGGTAACAGACCCGAGTCCCTCCACGCTCACCTCGCACTCAAAGCGGCGCAGCTGCAAGAGCTCGGTGCGCTGAGGCTTGCGCTTTTCTATGCCGAAGAGGTCGCGCAGGAAGCTGCGCATATTGTTGAGAGGCTCGGAAAAGTCCCGCACGCCTATTACCAGCTCATGCGCGGGCTCCTCGGCGGGAACCTCTATTTCCATGGTTGTTACAGTCGCCGTCACCGGCTGAAAATACTCGCCCAGCGCCGTGACGGAGTTTTCGCCCGCCTGAAGCAGCGCGGGGTCGGAAACCTCTACGGAGGAAATGCGCTCGTTTGCATCGAGCGCGATATCGAAGGTGTAGGTGTCGCCCACAGCGAGAGTGGCCGGGGCGAGCTTTTCGAGTGCGGGCTCTCCCGAGGGCTCCTCAGCGGGGGCGACCCAGGGCTCCATTACGGCCACAGCGCCTAAAATCAGCAGCGCTAACAGGACAAGGAGAAGCCCTCTTAAAAGCTTACGCCTCGCGCTCCTGCGCTTTTGTTTTTTCCGATTTTTGGCGAAGTCCTCGTCAACCAGCGCACCGTCCTCATCCGCTTCGAAGTTGCCTACGAGCAGGTCTACCTCCTCTGAGAGGGGGCGGTTGCGAGCTTTCTTGCCTTTTTTTTCTTTAACGTCCATCAACTGCGGCCTTTCGCGTAAAAAGCTGTTTAATGTGTCCGGGAGCGCGGAGCTTGCGCGCTTTTTTTGCGCTAACCCGCCTTTTCGGGCGCTCTCAATGTGTTCTGAACAACGCCTTATATTAACATATACAATCAAGACGGCGCAAGAAGCTGACGTAAGCGGGGAGCGGCCTTATGAGAGCGTTCCTGGCAGCATTCCTCCCGCCTTCGGCGGGAGAACGCAGTGAGATGTGCACGCAATAAGCTGTCGAAGGAGGGAGCGGCCTTATGAGAGCGTTGTGTGCCGCATTCCTCCCGCCTTCGGCGGGAGAACGCAGTGAGATGTGCACGCAATAAGCTGTCAAAAGGGGGAGCGGTCTTAAAAACAGCGCGCCCCAAAAGGTGCCTCCCGATAAGAAAACATCGCGGGGCAAGAGAGAAACGGTATAGCTT
>JAUNBN010000254.1 GCA_030527085.1 Oscillospiraceae bacterium | reverse complement strand
GTATTCCGAGTTCGAAGGCTCAATCGCGTTGGCGTTGGCGAAATAGCGGTAGCTCTGATCGAGCCAGCCGCGCCGCTGGCAGACGCAGCCCATAAGATAGTTCCACTCCGCTCCGCGCAGGGAGCTGTCGACGGCCGTGAGTCGCTGCTCGGCGGAATTGACGTCGCCCGAGCGCAGCATCTGCCGCACCTCCTGGTAGTTCTGCGTGGCGCTCTGCTGATAGGCCGAGCCGCCGGTATACTGAGAGCTGCCCGAGGCTGAGCCTGCGCCGCTGTAGGGGGAATCGGCCCCGACGCGGCGCTCGGCCATTATCTGGTCGTAGGCCTCGTTGAGCCTCTGCATTCTAGAATCGGCCACGTCCGCCAGCGGGTCGGCGGTGTAGTCCGAGGAGGAATACTGCTTGGCCAGGCTGCGGTAGGCCTCTTTTATCTGCTCGTCTGTGGCGCTTTTGTCAAGCCCCAGCACCTGATAGGGATTGTCCATGCTTTTCGCGTCCTTTCGTTTCCCCTCCGAGGCTTTGGACGCGCGCCCTCAGCCCCAGGTAGATTATATTATCCAGAACTTCCTTAAAATAGCTTATATTCAAAAGTCTGTAGCAGCTCTCAGCCTGGCCTGTAGCGTGGTTGAGCTGGGCCCTGGCCTCGGAGATCGCCTCGGCGTACTCCTTTTCGCCGCTCGCCTTATTGAGCCTGAATCGCAGCGCTATGGGGTTATAGCGGCCTTTCTCAATATCTTCCTTAAGGTCGTCTATGGCGTCCGCGAGATAGACGTAGCGCCCTATGAGATAGCCCAGGCGCTCCATAATTCTGGCCTCCTCTTCCCCGGCGGCCATCTCCTTGAAAAGACCGGCGAGCATTCGCGCCGTGGGGTCGCAGGCGAGGTCGAGATTGTCCTCGCCCGACTCCTCAAAGCGCCTTTGCGAGGCCGTCGCCTCGGCCGCGAGCTCATCGAAGTCCGGCAGCAAGGCGCTCGCACGCTTAAAAGGAACTATCAGGAAGCTTAAAACCAGAAAGGCTCCCGCTCTCTTGAAAAAGCCCTCGTCCGCGAGGTCGTCCAGAAGCTTGTGGCGAGAACTGATTAAAAGCGCGGCCGCCGCCGTTTCGAGCGAGGAGTTCTTTTTTATAAGCCGCTCTTTGATAAAGGGGTTGGTGTTGCAGCGTCCTATATAGAACTCGGGCTCTTCGCCTCGCGCGGACATGCAGAGCATGGCGGCGAAGGTAAAATCGTAGTTGAGCAGAGCCTTGGCCCCAAAGCCGAAGCTTCTGAGCGTTTCGCACAGCGAGCAGTAGACCGAGCGATAGAGCGCGAAGTGCTTGACCTTGAGCTCGGGCCTCTCGGGGCCCACATAACCGAACAAAGCCCTTTAAGGCCCCCTCTCGCGGATAGATAGCTTATTCTACACCAAAAGCCCCGCTATTGCAAACAGGAGCGAGAGCAGGCTGCGCTCCGATTGCGCGCTCTTTTGCAGCGGTTTCACCCGCCTTCGGCGGGGAAGCATACGGTATCGAACCCGCTTTTGAGGATATTTGCCCTAGCGAAGTCGGGGACAAACAGCGCTAGGAGAGCGAGTGCTGAACAGGGGCGTCCGCGAGCTCGCCGAGCGTCGCAAAGGCATAGCCCTGTTCTTTAAGCGCCGGTATTATTATATCCAGCGCGTCGGCGGCCGTGGTGTTCATCGGCCCGTCGTGCATCAGAATAACGGGCACGTTTTCCCTCAGCGCGCCCTTCACCGCCCGCTCGGCTATGTAGTCAGCGGACTTCGTGTCGCCCACAGCGTCGCGCGTGTCCACGTTCCAGTCGAAATAGACGTAGCCCTTCTCAGCGCACTGGCCTGCAAGCGTTTTCATCAGCGAACGCCCGCCCACGCTGTTCGAGCTGCCTCCCGCGAAGCGCAGCACCGTAGAGCGGCTGCCCGTCTGCGCCGCTATAAGCTCCTGCAGGCGCTCTATATCCTCCCAGAAGCCGCTCTCGCCGGTATATATCTCGCCGAAATCGTGGGAGTAGGTATGCGCCGCCACGAGATGCCCCGCCTCGGCTTCTTTAGCTATCATGTCGTAATACTCCGGATTTTGCCCCGTTATAAAGAAGGTCGCCTTTACCCCGTGGCGCTCGAGCGCCTCGAGCACCTCCAGGGTGTTCGCGCTCGGGCCGTCGTCAA
>JAUNBN010000253.1 GCA_030527085.1 Oscillospiraceae bacterium | reverse complement strand
CGTTCACCTGAACGGGGGTCTTGCCGAGCTTGACGGAGATTTCCTTAATGGCCTCTACGGTCTCGGCGGGGGTGTTGTAGCCCGCTATGACCTCGATGAGCTTCATTACGGGGGCGGGGTTGAAGAAGTGCATCCCGATAACGGGGTGCCCTATATCCTTGCCAATCTCGGTTATCGAGAGCGAGGAGGTGTTGGTGGCGAAAATGCAGCTGTCCTTGACTATCTTGTCGAGCTGGCCGAAGGTCTCCTTCTTAACGGCCATGTCCTCGAAGGCAGCCTCGACTATGAGGTCGCAGTCCGCGCAGAGGTCTTCCTTAAGGCCGGTAGTGATTTTGGCAAGCAGGGCCTCGGCGGCCTCCTTCTCCATCTTGCCCTTCTCGACGCGCTTCATAAGGCTCTTTTCAATTTTGGCCTTGCCGCCGGCGGCCCACTCCGCCTTGATGTCGCAGAGCGCTACCTCGAAGCCCTCGCACTGTGCGAAGGCATGGGCGATGCCGGAGCCCATCGTACCCGCTCCAATGATTCCTACTTTCATTGTGTGTTCTCCTTTTTTTAATTTATCTTAAAAATTGTTGCTGAATAATACTAGAGATGTTTTTGGGGTTATTATGTGTAGTGCTTTGTTTACTTTTCGTGCCGAAAAGCGACAAAAGGCTTTTGCGGGGGATTCTGCGCCGCCGCCAGCTCTGCGTCTGGTAAGGGGACGCGCGACCCAAGCAAGCGGCCCGGCGCGGGAGCCTGAGCGAACCAACGAAGCGCCATCTCCGCGCGAGCGGTCTCGCAGTGCGCGAAGCGCGGGCGAGGCCGGGGAGGTGCAGGAGTTCTCTCCTGCCCGTTAGGGGGTTAATGGGGGTGTCGGGGGTCTAAGGGGAAAAACAGGGCTCCCGCGCGGCTTTAGCTGCGTGGGACAAAGGAGGAGCGGCGAAGCGGGGGAGGCGCGCGGACAAACAGCTCTAAAAGTCTGCGCGCGACCAAGCGAAGCGAGCGACGACGCCGGAACGCCCCTTGACCCCTGACAAAAATGCCGCATGACCATGCGGAGCATAAAGCCCTTAACCCTTAATTGCAATCAAGGTTATAATGCAGCAAAAAGGGACGCCAAGGTTCGCTTGCTTTTTAATGCGGCCTCCCGCGCCGTTCTTAATTACCGTTAGTTATTCGTGAAAGCCGCCTTGGGCTTCGGCTTCTCTTTTGAAAGGAAGCAGGCCATGCCCTCAACCTGGTCGTGGGTCTCGAAGCAGTCGCCGAAGAGCTTTTCCTCTATCTTCGCGCCCTCTTCAATAGATACCTGCATTCCCTCGTTTATAGCCTTCTTGCAGTTGCGGACGGCTATCGGGGCGTTGCGGGCTATCTTCGCCGCGAGGCCCTTGGCGTTCTCCATAAGCTCCTCGGCGGGATAGACGGCGTTCACGAGACCTATGCGCAGGGCCTCGTCGGCCTTTATGTTCGTCGCAGCGTAGACGAGCTGCTTGGCCATGCCCATTCCGACAAGGCGGGCGAGACGCTGGGTGCCGCCGAAGCCGGGGGTTATTCCGAGGCCTACCTCGGGCTGGCCGAAGACCGCGTTCTCGGAGCACAGGCGGATATCACAGCTCATCGCGAGCTCGTTGCCGCCGCCGAGCGCGAAGCCGTTAACGGCCGCTATGACGGGCAGGGGGAAGCTCTCTATCATCAGGAAGATGTCGTTGCCGAGCTTGCCGAAGGCCTCGCCCTCGGCCTTGGTCATCGTGCTCATTGCGCCGATGTCCGCGCCCGCTACAAAGCTCTTGTCGCCCGCGCCGGTGAGCACGACGCAGCGGACGGCGTTCTGGTCTATGGCTTCAAAGGCGGCCTTGAGGTCGGCGAGCACCTCGCCGTTCAGCGCGTTGAGCGCCTCGGGGCGGTTTATAGTCAAAACGGCTACGGCGCCTTCGACTTCGCAGTTCACAAAGGACATTGCAGAAACCTCCAATTATGTTTTTAGGGTGTGTCCCGTCTCGGGAATTTTTTGCAAGCTTGTAGGCCACTCCCTGTTTTTATACAAAGGCCGGGGAGGACAAGAGCCCTCCCCTTAAGCGGCCTTTAAGTTTTAGTCCATCTTTACGACGGTCGCGCAGCCCATGCCGCCGCCAATGCACAGCGTGGCCAGGCCGGTCTTCGCGCCGTTCTGCTTCATGGCG
>JAUNBN010000252.1 GCA_030527085.1 Oscillospiraceae bacterium | reverse complement strand
TTTACGAGGCCGCGCTCGATTTGGGCTGCAGCCCCGTTCAGGCCTTTTTCAAGGTTGTAATACCTGAGATAATGCCGGGGATAACCACGGGCTTTCTTATGGCGCTGACATATTCAATAGACGACTTCGTCATAAGCTACTTTACCAGCGGTACGGCGCAGACGCTGCCCATAGCCGTCTTTTCGATGACGCGCCGCAGGGTAAGCCCCGAGATAAACGCGCTTTCGGCCTTGCTCTTCGTAGTCGTCCTCAGCATTCTGCTCATTATGAACTACGCGGACATAAAAAACGAAAAGCGGCTGGCAAAGGAGGCGAGGCTGTGAAAAAGCTTGTAACTCTTTTGGGCTGCCTTGTGCTCTTTACGCTTCTGGGCGCGGGCGCTTCGGCGCTCGACGAGGAGTATTACAGCAAGCTTTCGGGGCGAGGGATAACGCTCAATGTCTACAACTGGGGCGAATACATCTCCGACGGCGCGGATGACTCCCTCGACACCATAGCCTATTTTGAGGAGCTGACGGGCATAGACGTTCACTACACCACCTTCGCCTCGAACGAGGAGATGTACGCCAAGATTAAGAGCGGCGGCGCGCAGTACGATATCATTATCCCCTCGGACTACATGATAGCCCGAATGATAAACGAGGGAATGCTCTTGAAGCTCGATTTTGAAAACATCCCGAACTTCGCTCTGGTGGGCGAGGACTATAAGGGCATGGGCTACGATGCGGGCGATGAATACTCCGTGGCCTATATGTGGGGGCTCACAGGGCTAATCTACAACACCTCCATGATAGACGACCCGCCCACGAGCTGGGACGCGCTCTGGGACGAGCGCTATATGGGCAATATACTTATGTTCAGCAACTCGCGCGACGCCTTCGCGATAGCGCTCAAGCGCCTGGGCTATTCCTTTAACGACAGCGACCCCGAGCACCTGGCCGAGGCCGCCGAGGAGCTGAAGAACCAAAAAATGCTCGTTCAGGCCTACGTTATGGACGAGATATTCAACAAGATGGAGGGCGGCGAGGCTGCCATAGCCCCCTATTACGCGGGCGACGCGCTCACGATGATGGACGTGAATCCCGATTTGGCCTTTGTCTTCCCTGAGGAGGGCTCGAACTACTATGTGGACGCCATGTGCGTGCCGACGGGCAGCCCCAATAAAGAGGCGGCCGAGCTCTTTATAAACTTCATGTGCGAGCCGGAGATAAGCGCCGCGAACGCCGACTATATAGGTTACTCAACGCCCATACCCGAGGCGCACGCGCTGCAGGATTTGAGCGAGGAGTGGGAGGCCGTCGCCTATCCGGACGAGGAGGTAATGACGCGCTCCGAGGTCTTTGAGCTTCTGCCCGACGAGATAAACGAGCTTATGGACGCCTACTGGACGGATATTCTCAGCTACAACGAGAACCCCAACGAATGGATAGCGCCGGTCTTTCTCGTTTTGACCTTCGCCGCCTCGATAGCTATACTGGTAGTAAGGGCCAGAAGAAAAAGGCGCGAGATTTATTAACATAAAGCGCCCTTGAGGAGCGTCCTGAAAGTGTTAAACGCTGTATTTCCCCCGCCCTCGGCGGGGGAAATACAGCGAAAAGTCCGCTCGCGGGCTCTGCGCACGGCGGCAAGTGAGCCGAAGGCTCGCACAATACTGCGGAGCATTCACGCGAGCGGGTCGCCCGAGGCTTCGCTTGAGGCGTTCTCTTTACAGACTTAAAGCAGAGAGGAAAACGAATGGAATACTGGGAAAGATATGAAGAATGGCTCTTAAAGCTGCAAAACGACCCCGAGTCGAGAAGGGAGCTTCTGGCTATGGCCGAGGACGAGGAGCTGCTCGAAGAGGCCTTTTATAAGGAGCTCGAGTTCGGCACCGCCGGGCTGCGCGGCAAGATGGGACTCGGAAGCTGCCGGATAAACTCCTATACTCTGGGCAGGGCCACTCAAGGTCTGGCCGACTATATAAACCAGCAGGGCAGGGACTACGCCGAGAGGGGAGTTGCCATAGCCTTCGACTGCCGCCGCAACTCGCGCGAGTTCGCGCGCGAGGCGGCGCAGATACTCGCAGCCAACGGCGTAAAGGTCTACATCTTCGACTCCATGCGCCCGACTCCGGAGCTGTCCTTTACAATCCGCGAGCTGGGCACGGCCTCGGGAATAAAC
>JAUNBN010000251.1 GCA_030527085.1 Oscillospiraceae bacterium | reverse complement strand
GACGGCGAGCGCTGCGAGCTTTCCTTAAAGGAGAGCGAGCTCTTCTTCTACCTGCTGCGCAACAGGGGCATAGCCCTGACGCGCGACGCGCTGCTGCGCGAGGTCTGGGGCTACGATTTCTACGGCGACGACCGCACGCTCGACACGCATATCAAGCTGCTGCGCCGCAAGCTCGGGCCCTACGGAAGCTGCATAGTCACTATAAGAGGGGTGGGCTACCGCTTTGACGAAGCGAAGTAAAGACGGCAAGAGAAGCCTTGCGAGCCGCGTTTTTGCGATGTTTTTGCTCTTCACTCTGCTGCTGCTCGCCGCTATGTGGCTCAGCCAGACTATTTTTTTGCCGAAAATATATTCCTCCATAAAGCTGGCAAATGCGAACGAGGCTATAAGCATAGTCGTCTCGCGGCTTTCGAGCGGGGAGGAGCTGGACGATACGGTTAAAGAGGTGGCGCAGTATTATAACGTAAATATCGCGGTCTACGACTCGCGTCTGGCCGAGGTAAGCTCGGCCACGGCCGTGCGCTACGGCGCGCTGGACGAGCTGCGCGGAACAGACATACTGCGGCTCTACAAGGCCGCTTTGGAAAACGGCGGGAGCTACACCGAGCAGTGGCAGAGAAGGATGCCCGCCCTGCCATTCTTCTCGCCCTGGTATGCGGAAAGCTATCTCGAAGATGGCGAGGGGGAGGATATAGAAAACCTCATCTCAGTGACCGTGGTAAACAGCGACTCGGGCGCGCAGAGCATGGTCGTTTTGAACTCCGTGCTCACCCCGCTCTCGGAAACGGTGGATACGCTCAAGACGGAGCTTATCTATATTTCGATAGGCGCTGTCCTGCTCTCGCTCGTTTTGGCCTACTTCTTCTCGCGTCACGTCTCGCGGCCTCTGGTCAAGCTCAACGAGGCGGCGGCTGATTTGGCCCGCGGCGACTACGAGGTGGAGTTCAGCGCGCAGTCCGGCTGCCGAGAGATAGACGAGCTGGCCTCCACGCTCAACTACGCCACCGAGGAACTTTCGCAGATAGACCGCCTGCGCTCGGAGCTCATAGCCAACATCTCCCACGACCTGCGCACGCCGCTCACGATGATAACCGGCTACGGCGAGATAATACGCGACATACCCGGCGAGAACACGCCTGAAAATATAGACATCATAATAAACGAGTCCAAGCGCCTGACAACGCTCGTGAGTGACGTTATGGATCTCTCGCGCTACCGCGCCAGCGCCCAGACCTTAAAAAAGAGCGTCTTTTCTTTAAGCTCGCTCGTTAAGAGCATAATAGGCCGCTTTGCGAAGTTCACCGAGCAGGAGGGCTACACCATTGAGCTCGACTGCGAGCGGGAGCTCGCGGTCGAGGCCGATGAACTCATGATACAGCAGGTGGTCTACAACCTAATAGGCAACAGCATAAACTACACGGGAAAGGACAAGCTCGTGAGAGTCCGGCTTTTTGAGGAAGAGGGTTTTGCGCGCTGCGAGGTCATAGACACGGGCGAGGGCATAGCCGAGGAAGACCTGCCCCATATCTTCGAGCGCTATTACCGCTCAAACTCGGCGCACGTTCGCCCCGCCGTCGGCACCGGGCTGGGGCTTTCCATAGTGAAATCCGCGCTGGACGCGCACGGCGCGCAGTTCGGCGTTATAAGTTCGCGCGGACAGGGCAGCGTCTTCTGGTTCCGCCTGAAGCTTTACGGCGGCGAGCCGCGCGAGGGGCAGGAGTAAATCGGACGACGACAAAACGCTTATTAAGGCAGCTTTTTAGGGTGTTTCTCCCCCGCCGCAGGCGGGGGAGAAACACCCTAACTCAATTACACTGCGCCTTCGGCGTCACGCAGGCGTTTTTGCTTTAAGCTTAAGGCTTTACTTTACCTTGCTGTCCTCGGGCAGCTCCGCGCCCAGCTCCATGAGGGGCACGTCCTTGTGCTCGTCCTCGCTGTCGGACTTTATCTCATCCTTGCCGGGGAGAATGGCGTTGAGCAGTATTCCGAGTATGGCCGCGCAGGCCAGACCGCCGAAGGAGAGCGTGGCCTCGCCGAGGGCTATCGTTATCGGGTAGCTCTGGAAGCCAAGGCCGCTTACCAGAACTACGGCGGCTATGATGAGATTGCGCGATTTGGTCATGTCTATGCGGTTCTCTACTATATTGCGGACGCCGACGGCGGAGATC
>JAUNBN010000020.1:1001-12553 GCA_030527085.1 Oscillospiraceae bacterium | reverse complement strand
AAAAGACGGCTTACCCACCCGCGCCAGCTTATGAATTACCGCAGCTTTCTGCGCGACGGCGGCAAGGTGTTCTTTAAGAGCGATGATGAGCCGCTGGTTGAAGCCAGCATGCGCTATTTTGAATACTGCGGCTTCAAGATAAACCGCAGCCTCAGGGATATTTACGCCGGGAGCCCGCCGCGCGGCGAGCTTACGGAGCATGAGCGCATGTTCACCGCCGAGGGGCGCAAAATCTTCTTGATAGAGGCTGAAAAGCTTCCCGCCGCGCTCTGTCCCAATTTGCCAATGGAAGGTGTGAGCCGCGATATAGACGAGCTGCTCAAAAACACATAGCTCTTGCGAGCGGTGTTATAATAGAATCAATATAAATAAACGGAGAATTGCCATGCCTGAAGACTGCACGCACGATTGCTCCTCCTGCGCGCTCGACTGCGCCGAGCGCGGCGAGACGAAAATCGCCAAGGAAGCCCCTCTGCCTGATACGAAAATCAAAAAGGTTATAGCCGTCATGAGCGGAAAGGGCGGCGTGGGCAAGTCGCTCGTGAGCTCCTTGCTGGCCGTCTCGCTCAGCCGCCGCGGCTTCAAGGTAGGCCTTTTGGACGCCGACGTCACAGGTCCCTCCATTCCGCGCGCCTTCGGCGTTAATGAGCGCGTCCGAGGCGACGGACACAGCCTCTTTCCCGTTCCCAGCAGGACGGGCATAAAGCTCATGTCCTTAAACCTTCTCCTTGAAAACGAGAGCGACCCCGTGGTCTGGCGCGGGCCTATAATAGCGGGCACCGTGCTCCAGTTCTGGACGGACGTCGCCTGGGAGGAGTTGGACTTCCTGATTATAGATATGCCCCCCGGAACCGGCGATGTGCCGCTCACGGTTTTCCAGTCGATACCGGTGGACGGCATAGTTGCCGTAGAAACGCCGCAGCGCCTTGTTTCCATGATAGTCGATAAGGCAGCGAAGATGGCCTCGATGCTGGATATACCCCTGCTGGCGCTGGTGGAAAACATGAGTTATATCGAATGCCCGGACTGCGGGCGCAAAATAGAGCTCTTCGGCAAGAGTGCAGTGGAGGAAGACGCCGCGCGCTACGGCGTGCCCGCAACGGCACGGCTTCCCATAGACGAAAAGCTCGCCCGCGCCTGCGACGAGGGAGCCATAGAGCTCGCGAGCGTGAGCTGGCTCGACGGCGTAGCCGACGAGCTTGAAAAGGGCCTCTGTGATTAAAAGTTTGGTTTAAGACCCGCAGCGTGAGCTTGGCAAAACAAAGCCTTACGGCGAGCGGGAGTGTCCCGATTGCCGCTTTTAGTCTTAAATGGCATTGCGCCGGAGGCGGAGGAAAACAGAGCAAGCTTTTACTCCGCTTTGCGGCGAGCTGAAAGCTTTGGCCGATTCGACTCAAAATATTTTTTGGGAAACTGTAGCCAGAAAACAGGAAATATGATATAATAAATTTGATTTTGGCTTTAGCGGGCTGCGGCACTCCCAGGGAGTCGCCGCGGTCTGTAATTCATCAACAGCGGAGGCAAAAGCATGGAATCTTACGGAATCGAAAAGCTCGGCATAATCGGGGCGAAGACGGTCCACCGCAACCTCACTCCGGCGCAGCTTGTTGAGGCGGCGCTTCGCAGGGGAGAGGGCCTGCTCAGCAAGAGCGGCGCTCTCGTAGTAACCACCGGTAAGTATACCGGACGCTCCCCCAAAGATAAATTCATAGTAGACTCCAAGGGAGTACACGACGAGATAGCCTGGGGCGACGTAAACCGCCCGATAAGCCAGGAAAAGTTCGACGCCATCAAAGGCAAGGTAGCGGCCTATCTGCAGAACCGCGAGGTGTTTATTTTCGACGGCTACGCGGGAGCGGACAAAAAGTATACCAAGAAGTTCCGCATCGTCAACGAGCTGGCCTGCCAGAATCTCTTTATACACCAGCTGCTCATCCGCCCGAGCGCCGAGGAGCTCGAGAGCTACGGCGAGGCCGACTACACCATACTCGTAGCGCCCGGCTTCAAGTGCGACCCTGAGACGGACGGCGTAAACAGCGAGGCGGCCATCATGATAGACTACGAGGCTAGGCTCATAGTCATCTGCGGCAGCGCCTACGCGGGCGAGATAAAGAAGAGCGTTTTCTCCACGATGAACTACGTCATGACCAAGGAAAACGTACTGCCCATGCACTGCTCCGCCAATATGGATCCCGCCACCGGCGAGACCGCCGTCTTCTTCGGTCTTTCCGGCACCGGCAAGACCACACTCTCGGCCGACCCCGCCCGCAAGCTCATCGGCGACGACGAGCACGGCTGGAGTCCGGACGGCGTGTTCAACTTCGAAGGCGGCTGCTACGCAAAGTGCATAAACCTTTCCGCCGAGCACGAGCCCGACATCTACAACGCCATTAGGTTCGGCGCGCTCGTCGAGAACGTGGTCATGAACCCCGAGACCCGCGAGCTCGATTTCGACGACGACAGCCTCACCGAAAACACCCGCGTGGGCTATCCCGTGGACTATATAAACAACTCCCAGATACCCGGTGTGGGCGGCATACCCAAGGTCGTCATCTTCCTCACGGCCGACGCCTTCGGCGTTCTGCCTCCGATAAGCCGTCTCGACCGCAACGCGGCGATGTACCATTTCGTGACAGGATTCACCTCCAAGCTGGCGGGCACCGAGCGCGGTGTGACCGAGCCCCAGCCCACCTTCTCCACCCTCTTCGGCGAGCCCTTTATGCCGATGGATCCCTCCGTCTATGCTGAGATGCTCGGCGAGAAGCTCGATAAGTACGGCACGAAGGTCTATCTTATCAACACCGGCTGGGCGGGCGGCAGCGCCTCCGACGGCGCGAAGCGCATGAAGCTGCCCTACACCCGCGCTATGGTCAGCGCTACGCTGAACGGCGACTTCGACAGCATCGAGTTCAAGCACCATGACGTGTTCAACGTAGACTACCCCGCCAGCTGCCCCGGCGTGCCCGACGAGATGCTCGATGCCCGCGGCATGTGGGCCGACAAGGCCAAGTACGACGAGACGGCCAACAAGCTCGCGAAGATGTTCAGCGACAACTTTGCGAAGAAGTACCCGAATATGCCCAGAGACATAGTCGAGGCCGGCCCGAAAGCGAAGTAAGACAGCAATATCCAACACAAAGAAGCGGCCCAGACGGTGAGGTTCGCTTCTTTTTTATTCAACTGAGAATGCGTTTCGAGGTTTTAAGACGGCTTGCATTTCTTATTCATTTTCTGTATTGCCGTATTCCCCCGCCGCAGGCGGGGGAATACGGCAAAAAAACCGCGCGACGGGACACTTCCTTGCGTCTTTGCGTCTTGCCTTTTTTATTGCTGTATGTTATAATCTCTCAAATTATGCACCGGTATGTTTTTTGTTACATAAATATTACATTCCGGCGCGTGATTTAAAATTCTCTGGAGGGAAACAGAATGAAAAAGCTTCTTGCTCTCATGCTGGCGCTGGTACTGGTATTTTCTTTTGCCGCCTGCCGCGCTGCTGAGACCACCGAGCCCGAAGCGGAGACCGGCGACAGCGAAGCCTACAAGATAGGCATCATTACCGGCACCGTCTCTCAGGGCGAAGAGGAGTATCAGGCCGCTCAGGATATGCAGGCGAAGTACGGCGACATGATCGTAACCGCCACCTATCCCGATAACTTCTCCACCGAGACCGAGCAGACCATAGCCACCGTCACCAATATGGCTGCGGATCCCGAGGTCAAGGCCATCGTCTTCGTACAGGCCGTCCCCGGCGCCACCGCCGCCATCAACAGGGTCAAAGAGACCCGTGACGACATTCTCTTTATCTGCGGCGTTTGCGCCGAGGATCCCGGCGTCATTGCCGCCGCCTCGGACATCTGCATGCTTGTTGACGAGCTCTCCATGGGCACGACAATAATCGAGCAGGCCGCTGCCCAGGGCGCCGAGACCTTCGTGCACGTCTCCTTTGAGCGTCACCTCGGCTACGCCACCATCTCCGCGCGCCGCGCCCTCATGATTGAGAACTGCGAGCGCCTCGGAATCGAGTTTGTCGACGCCACCGCTCCCGATCCCACCGGCGACGCCGGCGTGACCGGTGCGCAGGCCTGGATAACCGAGAACATCAGCGTCTATGTAGAGCAGTACGGCGTTAACACCGCCTTCTTCAGCACCAACTGCTCCATGCAGGCCCCGCTGATTCTCCAGTGCGCCGAGCTGGGCGCTATCTTCCCGCAGCAGTGCTGCCCGTCCCCCTATCACGGCTATCCCTCAGCGTTCAACATCTCCACCGAGGGCCATGAGGGCGATGTACAGTACATGCTCGACCAGATAACCGCGGCTGTTGCCGAGTACGGCAACACCGGCCGTATGTCCACCTGGGCTGTTCCGGTCAACATGATGATGATCGAGGCGGGCGTTGAGTACGCCATCAAGTGGATTGAAGGCGACATCACCGAGAGGTGCGACGAAGCCGCCCTGCTCGCCGAGATGCAGAACATCGCCGGCGCGGAGACCAGCATCACCCGCTACAGCGACGAGTCCGTGGGCGAGCTGGACAACTTCTTCATGATCCTCTGCCCCTTCTACAATTTCTAAGTTCGGCTCCAAATTCGGGACTATGGCAGTCCTGAGGCACTGAAAATCTGTGCGCCCGCCGCCGCAGAGTGGTCGGCGGGCGCACTTTGATTTATCCCTACCCCAACCGGCCTGAAGGTCCGGTTTTCTCCGCTTAAAACAGACAAAAAAAGTCCCTAAGGGGCCCGCGGGGAAAAGCTTCAAGGAGTGATGCTATGGATAAAGAATATGTACTTAAAATGGAGAACATCTCCAAGGAATTCGCGGGCAACCGCGTGCTCAAGGACGTTCACTTAAGCGTTAAGCCCGGCGAAGTACACGCGCTGATGGGCGAAAACGGGGCGGGTAAATCCACCCTTATGAACGTCCTTTTCGGAATGCCGGTAATTTTCAATACCGGCGGCTTCGAGGGCAGCGTAGAGTTCTGCGGCGAGCCCGTAGTCATCGACGGCCCGCAAAAGGCCATGGAGCTCGGCATAGGTATGGTTCATCAGGAGTTCATGCTTATCCCCGGCTTCAACATAACCGAAAATATAAAGCTCGGGCGCGAAATAACCGTTCCAACAGTTGCCAGCCAAATCTTCGGCGACGAGCTGAAGAGCCTGGACTGGAAGCAGATGGCTAAAGAGTCGCGCGAGGCTCTCGACACAGTGGGCCTCGGCATAGAGGAATACACCCTCGTGGCCGGGCTGCCCGTAGGCTATCTGCAGTTTATAGAGATAGCCCGAGAGATAGACAAGACCAATATAAAACTGCTTATTTTCGACGAGCCCACCGCCGTGCTTACCGAGAGCGAGGCCGACCGCCTGCTCGAGGCCATGCGCGAGATTGCGAAAAAGGGCATAGCGATAATATTTATAACCCACCGCATCGATGAGATAATAGCCGTGAGCGACAGCATAACAATACTTCGCGACGGCTCCTTTGTCGCGCGGCTGGAAACCAAAGAAACCACAGCCGCCAAGGTGGCTGAGATGATGATAGGCCGAACCGTCGAAAAGCTCGTTGAGCTAGAGGACGTGGGAAGGCATATCGACTCCGGCGACGTGGTGCTGAAGCTTCGGGACTACAATGTCGAAATGCCCGGCGAGAAGGTGAGAAATCTCGACCTCGACGTCTACCGCGGTGAAATTTTCGGCATAGGCGGCCTCGCCGGACAGGGCAAGATAGGCGTTCCCAACGGAATTATGGGGCTGTATCCCGCCAGCGGAACTATCGAGTTCGAGGGCGAGCCTCTGAATGTAAACAAGCTCGGCGACGCTCTCAAAAAAGGCATAGCCTTCGTTTCAGAGGACAGGCGCGGGGTGGGGCTTCTGCTCGACGGCTCCATTGAGGAAAACGTCGTCTTCACGGCGATGGAGGTCGAGGACCGCTTCCTCACCAACCTCGGCTTCATGAAGCTCTATAACGCCCGCGAGGCCAAGGAGCACGCCCAGAAGATGATAGAGACGCTCGATATTCGCTGCACCGGCGCCGACCAGGCCGCCGGCCGTCTCTCGGGCGGCAATCAGCAGAAGGTCTGTCTGGCGCGGGCGCTTACCATGAACCCGAGGCTGCTCATAGTTTCAGAGCCCACGAGGGGCATAGACATCGGCGCGAAAAAGCTGGTGCTCGAGCTGCTCGTTAAGCTTAACCGCGAGCAGGGGCTTACGATAATCATGGTGAGCTCGGAGCTCAACGAGCTGCGCAGCCTCTGCGACAGGATAGCGATGGTCTCCGACGGCACCATAACAGCCATACTCAAGCCCGACGACAGCGACGCGAAGTTCGGACTTGCAATGTCCGGAGTAAAGGAGGTGGACGTGCAGTGAGCGACTTTAAAAAGACCCTCGACAAGATAGGCATACCGAGACTTATTATCTTCCTCTTCTTCTCGTTTATAGTCTTTCTCGCCTATGTTAACAATCTCAACGTCACCTCCTACATAGGCAGCGTCCTCAAATACTGGGGTATGTGGGGCGTTCTCGTGCTGGCGATGGTGCCCTCTATAAACTGCGGCGTGGGGCCGAACTTCGGCGTCAGCCTCGGCATAGTCTGCGGACTGCTGGGCACGCTGCTCGTTATCGAGTTCGACGTTGCGGGAGCGATAAACGCCTCGATGCCCGGCTGGGGTTCCTGGATATCAATGTTTATTTCCATGCTGATCAGCGCCTTCCTCGCCTGGTTTGTGGGCGTGGGCTACGGCAAGATACTAAACAGCGTAAAGGGCTCGGAAATGACCGTCACGACCTATATAGGCTACTCGGTCATCTACCTCATGTGCATACTCTGGTTCCGCGCCCCCTTCAGCAGCGGCGAGATAATGTGGCCGCTTGGCGGCAAGGGCGTCCGCAATCAGGTGAGCATGGAGTCGAGCTTCGGCCAGCTTCTCAACAACGCCGGCGGTTTCTACATCGGCGGGGAGAGCGGCGTGTTCGTGCCTACGGGCATACTCGTGTTCTTCTTCCTGATGTGCTTTATCGTCTTTGTCTTCTTCAAGACCAAGACCGGCAAGGCCATTAGCGCCGCGGGCGAAAACCCGCAGTTCGCGCGGGCGAGCGGAATAAACGTAGATAAGATGCGCATAAACGGCGTAGCTATTTCCACCATGCTCGGCGCCGTGGGCATAATAGTCTACACACAGGGCTTCGGCTTCCTGCAGGCCTACACCGCGCCGCTCGCGATGGGCTTCCAGTGCGTGGCCTCGGTTCTCATAGGCGGCGCTACTACCTCGAAGGCGAGGATAAGTCATGTTATTATCGGTACCTTCCTCTTCCAGGGCCTAATCCTTATGACCCCGCCCGTTTCCAACTACCTGCTCGCGGGAACGGACATTTCTGACACGGTACGCCAGATAATCCAAAACGGCGTTATCGTCTACGCGCTCACCAAGGTAAAGAGAGGTGTTTCGAGTGACTGATAAAAACACAAGCCCGCTCGTGAAACCGGCCAAAAGCGGACTGCTCTCCGTTCTGTTTGACAACAAGGTCATCGTACTGTTTATAATCCTCTGCACCGCCTGTACGCTTATAGCCGACACCTCGGTTTCCTATATAGCGGCGGAGGTCTTTACCCGCTTCGGGCGCAACACCTGTCTGGTGCTCGCGCTCATAGTACCCTGCCTTGCGGGCCTCGGCATGAACTTCGGTATAGTTGTCGGAGCCATTGCCGCCCAGATAGCCATTTTCTGGATAGTCCACTGGGGCTTTACAGGCATAGAGGGCTTCCTGCTTTGCGTGCTCATGTGTACGCCGCTGGCTATTTTCTTCGGCTGGCTTTTGGGCAAGCTCTACAACAACACCAAGGGCGCTGAGATGGTCGCGGGTCTCGTGCTCGCCTTCTTTGCAGACGGCGTTTACCGCCTCTTCGTCCTTTACATCATCGGAGGCGTTATCCCCTACGACGACCCGAACCTGCTGCCCCGCGGCTTCGGCCTGCGCAACGCCTTCGACCTCACGGGCAACATCAAATACGCGCTCGACGACGTGAGCTTCCTCGTGACGCTCAGGCTGCTCTTTATCGTAACCATACTCGGCGAGCTGATAAACCTCATTTATCAAAAGAAGACAAAGGGCAAGTTTGACCAGCGCGCCTCGCTCGTCAAAATAATCGGCGCTGCGGTGCTGCTGGCCGTAAGCTTCCTTATCGGGAACCTGCCGATAGTACAGAGCGTTGTCGGCGGCACCAGGCTGCGCCTTACCGATGCGCTGTGCATCGGCGCTGTCGTGGCTGTTATCTATCTTGTTGCGAAGCTCCTGATAGACAGGCGGGCTGGCAGGGAAGTGAACGTCAAGAAGACCGTTTTGCTCTGCGCGCTGTGCGTCGCCGTCTACGCGGCAACCTATATAAACGCTATCTACCAGATAACGCAGGCCGTCCAGCTTCCGGCGCTCACCTACGCCATCATAGTGCTCTTCTGTATGTTCAATAACTGGATATTGGGCACCAAGCTCGGGCAGGAGATGCGCACCGTCGGCCAGAGCCGGGCGGTTGCCGTTTCGGCGGGAGTGAACGTAGATAAGACGCGCATAATCGCCACTTGCATTTCCACGGTGCTCGCAGCCTGGGGACAGCTCATCTTCCTGCAGAATCTGGGCACCTTCAACACAGTTCAGCAGCAGTCCAATGTCGGCCTCTACGCCGTAGCGGCCATACTTGTGGGCGGAGCGAACGTCCAGAAGGCCACAAACAAGCAGGCCGTAATAGGCGTTATCCTCTTCCACACCCTCTTCGTCGTGGCCCCGCTCGCCGCCACCGAGATAGTCGGCGACTCGGCCATAAGCGAATACATCCGCATGTTCATCTCCTACGGCGTAATAACCGTATCGCTGGCCATGCACGCCTGGAAGTCCGTTAAATCAAGGCACAGCAGCGGCAAGCCCGGCAAGAGCGACCCCGAAGTCGCCGTGATTGAAGCCGAGGCGAACTGAAGATTCGAATAGATTCTTCAGACAGCCGCTAAAAGTCTGAAATCAATCATGAAAGCCCGGCCTTCGTTTTAGCGAGGGTCGGGTTTTTAATATCCTCCCTTCTAGGGTCACTCCATTTCTTCGTGCTCGCAAGAAATCTTTTTCTTTATATGTTATAATTGACAAAATATGCAGAATAAGTGGGGAGCCGGATATGGAAAGAAGCAGGGAACAGCGCCCCCGGGCGAAAAGAAGCGGCGGGAGTGCGCTGTTGTTTATAATAATTATCGTGCTGCTGCTGGCGGCAGTGGTGCTCTTGGTAATCAACCGCGCGCGGCTCAAAGCGAGCTACGACGAGCTGAGCGCTGAGTTTTCCGCGCTTTCTGGCCAGGAGGGAGTAATCAGCGCGCCTGACGGCGGCAAGCTCATCTCGCTGCCGGAGCTGCAAACCTGGGCGCATGAGGCAAGTTCGCTTACGGATATGATGTCGCGCCTCTTTCCCGAGTACATGGTCTACACCGACCTCTCGGGCGAGATAGTCTACCGCGAGCTCGACCCCGCTCTCGCCCTTAACAGCATAGACCGCGACGGCTTCAGCGCTGTTGAAGGCACTAGCTTTAAGACCTATACCATGCCCGACGGCAGCGAGGCTCTTGCGGGCATAGACGTTTCCGTCTTCCAGGGCGATATCGACTGGGCCGCGGTAAGAGCCGCGGGGATAGATTTCGCGATAATCCGCGCGGGACTCAGAGGCTACGAGAGCGGTACAGTCTTTGAGGACGAGAACCTGGAGACGAATTTGAAGGGCGCGACAGAGGCGGGTATGCCCATAGGGGTTTACTTCTACTCCCAGGCCGCTACGGAGGCCGAGGCGGTGGAGGAGGCCGAGTTCGTACTCGAGCGCATCGAGGGTTACGAGATAAGCTGGCCCGTGGTCTTTGATATGGAGGAGGTTAACTCCTCAACCTCGCGCACGCTGGCGCTCAGCGCCGCTCAGAAGACCGATATAGCAATAGCCTTCTGCGAGCGCGTGAAGCAGGCGGGCTATACGCCGATGATTTACGGCAATATGCGCTGGTTCGCGGAAAATATGGAACTCGACCGGCTTGAGGATTACGACAAATGGTTCGCGCAGTATTTCTCCCGTCCGCACTACCCCTATGAATACACTATCTGGCAGTACACCCATACCGGCGCTGTGGACGGCATTTCCGGCAACGTAGACCTCAACATCGCTTTTTTCGACTATTCCGCCTGAAAGGGCGCAGCACAGCACCTGCCTTCAGACCCATTAAGCCTTAAGGCATAGACGCTTATAATCGCAATGGAACGCGGCTCAATAAAGCTGCGTTCTTTTTTTATTCCAACTGCGCAAACTCAATTTAGTATATTTTCCTCTCCGGGGACCCAAGACATTATTTTCGGCGGGGGAGATATACACCCTGTCAAATAATTTCAACAAAAATTGAAAGAGAGTTGATACTAGCTTGCGTTTTCAAAACTAATCTGACCTTGAGAGGCGTTACGCTCCCGCCGGCGCAGACGGCTTCCGGTATTGAGCGGCAATATGCGGGGAGAATAAGCCTTGAGGAGACGGCGTCCATGGGATTCTTAAAATGTTTTCTTTACCTTTCGGCGGCGGGCGCGCTGTCCTTTGTTCTGGGCAGGCTTCTGCCCAAAAGCTGGTTCAACAGCGAGGCCTTCCCCTACAAAAGCTTTACTTTTGAAAAAGAAGGCAGGCTCTACAATAAATTAAACATCAAAAGCTGGCAGAATAAGCTTCCGGATATGAGCCGCGTCTTACCCCGTACTATGCCTGAAAAGCGCGTCGGACTTTCGGCGGATTCAGCAAAGCTGAGGGTTATGCTTGAGGAAACCTGCGTCGCCGAGTTTATTCACGTACTGCTAATCGCCGCTAGTTTTTTCTGCTTCCGGCTATGGGAGGGCGCGGGCGGCGCGGCAGTGTTTGCGGTATACAATCTTTTGGGAAACCTGCCCTTTATTCTCATGCAGCGCTACAACCGCCCGAGGCTGCAAAAAGCCCTCAGGCGCTGCACTCAGGAAAGAGGGGAGAAAGGAGAGACAGTAACAGATGCGGGTTTTAGTTTTAAGCTGCAACACGGGAGAGGGGCATAACTCTACAGCCAGGGCACTAAAGGAGTGCTTTGAGGCGAGGGGACATTTCTGCCAAACAGAGGACGCGCTTGAGTTTATCTCTCCCGCCTTTTCGCGCTTTGTTTCGGGAGGGCATACGCTGGTTTACCGCTACGCGCCCTTTGCCTTCCGCTTCGGATATAAATGCACCGAGGGCTGCGAGGATGCCTTTTGTGAAGGTTCCGCGGTCTACAAACTACTTACCGGCTCGTCTGACAAGCTGCTCGATTTCTGTGCCGAGGGCGGCTTCGACGCCCTTGTGAGCACCCATGTTTTTCCGGCGCTGATGGCAGGAGCGCTTGTTAAAAACCGTAATTTGGATATAAAGACCTACTATGTCACTACGGACTACACCTTAACGCCCGGCACCGGACAGAGCGCGCCCGCCCTTTGCTTTATTCCCGATAAGGCTTTGCATGAGGTTTTTACTGCGGGTGGAGTCGATGACGGACTGAT
>JAUNBN010000020.1:0-991 GCA_030527085.1 Oscillospiraceae bacterium | reverse complement strand
CGGAATCCCGGTAAGGAGCATGTTTTACAAGAATACGAACAAAGCCATAGCAAAGCGAGCCTCGGGGATAGCCGTCGGCAGCCGTCACCTGCTGATGATGTGCGGCAGCATGGGCTGCGGGCCTATGGCGAGGCTGGCAGGAAGGATATCGAGGCGGCTTGAGGATAGTATGGAGCTGAGTATAGTCTGCGGTACAAACAGGGGGCTTTACGGCAAGCTCAAGCGTCGCTTTAAGAATAACTCGCGAGTCCATGTCCTCGGCTATGTTGAGGATATATCCCTTCTGATGGACAGCGCCGACCTCTACCTTACCAAGCCCGGCGGAATAAGCGTCAGCGAGGCCGCGCTCAAGGGACTGCCTATGGTTTTTGTGGACGCTGTTGCGGGCTGCGAACTGCACAATATGGATTTCTTTATAAGCAGAGGGGCCGCCAGGACAGCCTCGCCGCCCTTTAAGCTCGCCGCGCTCTGCACAGAGCTTTTAGGGGATGAGGCGGCGCTGGAAGCTATGTCGCAAAGCCTACTTCACTTCAAGGGTCTGCGCGCCGCGGAGGCAGTCTGCGGCCGCGTTGAGGCGGACTGTTACGAGAATCAAACGGCGAGGGGAGCCGTTTAGAAGCAGGTTTATACTTTTCTTTAATTGAGAAAGGAAAGAGCCGGTCGCGCGGTCTAGTGCGGTCGGCTCTGTGCGATGATATTAGGAGTATTGCACAAGAGAAAATCAATAGGCGACAAGTTAAGGGGAGTACCTTGCTAACGTGAAAAATACGGCAAAAAAGTCCACGCAACGTGCAATTCGATCAATAGGGGAGTGGCATATCAGCGTGTATGATGCTGTATTTCCCCGCCTTTGGCGAAGGAAAATACAGAGAAATCGCCGTGTGGAACGGGATACTTACCGTCATTATCAGCATCTTGATTTTAGGAGCGATAAGCGATATAATTTTTACGTTCTTTTTACAGGCGCCCGTAGCTCAGCAGGATAGAGCGT
>JAUNBN010000250.1 GCA_030527085.1 Oscillospiraceae bacterium | reverse complement strand
AACAGGGCGACGAGGCGACAACCACTCTCAGCGAGCACGTCTCCACCGTTCAGTACTCATACAATATACCGCTGAACCTGTACACCAAGGATTCAGACGGACAAATCATCAAATCAGACGTGATGACGCTTTTGAGCTCCATGCGCGCGGGCGTTATAGGCGAGGAGGCCGAGGCCTCCGTCAACGCCACCATGACCGAGATGATGGAAGCCTCTGCCGCGCAAACCGGCGGCAGCTCTCAGCTTGTTGTATGGCAGGAGATGCTCCCCGGCGAGAACGGCGAGCCTGTAAACGAGCTGCTGCAGCAGCAGTACGACGTGCTCTATGGGGCCTGGCCGGAGAATTATGACGAGGTAGTGCTCATAGTCGATGAAAACAACGAGGTCAGCGACCTTGTGCTATATGCGCTTGGCCTGAAATCCGCAAACGAGATGCTCGAGGTCATGACCGCCTATATGCTGGGCAATGAGCCGGAGCAGAGCGAGATATCAAGCTGGAGCTATGAGGATATCTGCCGGCAGAGCTTCCGTCTCATCCTCCCCGCCGACTGCTACCAGCGCGACCCCGCCAGCGGGAATTATATCGACATAAGCGCCGGCCAGCTCGGGCTGCAAACCCTTTTCAACAACGCTATGGAGCTTAAGATAGTGGGCGTAGTTCGCCAGAATGCTGACGCCGTGACTGGCATGATGTCCGGCGCGATAGGTTATACAAACGAGCTTACGAAAAAGGTCGCCGCGGAGACCGAAACAAAGCAGATTGTGGCCGATCAGCTTGCAAGCTCCGACAGGGATATATTCAGCGGCCTGCCCTTCAAGGCCGACAGCTCCGTGCCCAGCGACTACGAGTTGGCGACCGTCGTTGAGGAATACCTCGCCTCGCTCGACGACGCAAAAAAAGCGGAGATATACCTCGCCTATGCCTCGACCCCCGGCGAGGACTACATAAACGGGCTTATAGAGCAGCAGCTCTCGGGTCTGACGCGCGCCGACATTGAAAAGACTGTTCTTGAAAACTACCCGGAATACGCCGAGCTTATGAGCTCCATGGACGACGATACCCTGTTCGGCTATATGCGCCAGATGATGCAGGAGCAGATCGCCGCCCAATATGCCGAGCAGGTCAAGTCGGCCATGAGCCGCTTTTCAAACTCCACGCTGGCCAAAATGCTCGACAGCTGCTACTTCACCACCGAGGACTACCGGACGATATACGATCAGTACATGCCGGAGGCCTTCTCAGATTCAAGCTATGAGGACAATCTCAGAAAGCTCGGCTATATAGACCTGGACTCCCCCTCCTCCGTTAACATTTATGTGCCCACCTTCGCCGACAAGGACGCCGTGGCCGAAATAATAGAAGGCTACAACTCGGGCGTAGGCGAGGAGGACCAGATAAGCTACACAGACTATGTGGCGCTTATCATGAGCTCAGTCACGACAATAATCGACGTTATCTCCTACGTCCTTATCGCCTTCGTGGCCATATCCCTGGTTGTCTCAAGCATTATGATAGGCATTATCACCTACATCAGCGTGCTTGAGCGCACAAAGGAGATAGGTATCCTGCGTTCTATCGGCGCGTCGAAGCGCGACATATCCAGGGTGTTCAACGCCGAGACAGTTATAGTCGGCTTCGGCGCCGGGCTTATCGGCATATTGGCTACGCTGCTGCTGTGCATCCCGATAAACATGATCGTGCACAATCTGACGGGCATAAACTCCATAAACGCCGTCCTGCCCGGCGGAGCCGCGGTGACGCTCGTCATCATCAGCATGATCCTGACCGTCATAGCCGGCCTGATCCCCTCGCGCGTAGCGGCCAACAAGGACCCCGTGGAGGCGCTGAGAACCGAATAAAAGCGGCGTTTTTCAGCATCTATTACCCAAACTTCGATTATACGGGCAGACAGCGCAAGCGAATTTTCGCTTGCGCTGTCTCAGCTTGTCAAAGATGCCCTGTCGGATTTTTTTGACGGCCTCATCACAGAGCCGGCCAAGGCTTTGCTTCTTTATGATATTGCCTCGCTGCCTATCGAATAGGTCTTCCATGCGCCCATCGCGGGCCACACGGCCCTGCAGTCCTGCAAGAAATACGCGCCCAACGGAGAGCGCCATTTCTCCGCGTCGAAGCTTACGGAGGGCTGAGAATACATCTGGCTCTCATTCTGCCCGCTTTCGCTTA
>JAUNBN010000249.1 GCA_030527085.1 Oscillospiraceae bacterium | reverse complement strand
GGACAAGGCCGTCAACCCAACTAGCATAATGGGCGCTACCAAGCGCATCTGCGAGATGATAATCCAGGCCATGGCCAAGACGAGCGAGACGCGTTTTGTCGCCGTCCGCTTCGGCAACGTGCTGGGCTCGAACGGCTCCGTAATACCACTCTTTAAGGAGCAGATAGCCAAGGGCGGGCCCGTGACCGTAACCCATCCGGACGTGGTGCGCTATTTCATGACCATTTCGGAGGCCGTCAGCCTCGTTATAAGCGCCTCGACCATAGCCAAGGGCGGCGAGGTCTTTGTGCTTGATATGGGCAGGCAGGTGAGGATACTTGACCTTGCTGAAAACCTTATCCGACTCGCGGGCTTATTGCCCTACCGCGATATACCCATAGTCTTTACGGATTTAAGACCAGGCGAGAAGCTCTACGAGGAGCTGCTGCTTTCCGAGGAGGGCGTTACGAGCACCGAGCAGAAAAAAATATTCATCGGAAAGCCCGGAGACGTTGAGAAGGACCCCTTCTTCGACCGCCTGGCGGAGCTGAAGATGCTGGCATACGCAAACAAGCGAAGCGAGGTTGTGGAGATGATAGTAGACATGGTGCCTACCTTCAAGCACGACAGAAACGCCTTCGCCGACTGATAACGGAGGTCAAACCAATGGGACTCTTTTCACATCTTTTTTCTAGACGCACATCCTCGGGCGGCGTCAGGGGCACAACCTTGAGAAACGCCCTGAACCGCACCTCAACCCTTAAGACTGCCTCGCGCGCCTCGACAGCTGCAAGACGCGTTTCGGGCGCTTCCACCGCGGGACGAAGCGCGCATTCGCGCAAGAGGGGCTGAAAGCTCTCTTTAAGGAGTTAGTTTATGAAAATACCGTTTTCTCCGCCGGATATCTCCGAGCGAGAGATAGAGCTGGTAAACGAGGTTTTGCGCTCAGGCTGGATAACCACGGGCCCCAAGACCAAACAGCTTGAGGCGCTGCTGGCCGATTTTTGCGGGACGGAAGAGGTTGCCTGCCTTAACTCCGCTACAGCGGCTATGGAGCTTACGCTGAGGGCGCTGGGGATAGGCGAGGGCGACGAGGTAATAACCAGCGCCTACACCTACACCGCCTCGGCGAGCGTTATAGCGCATGTAGGCGCGAAAGTAGTGCTGGTGGACACCGCGCCGGGCAGCTATTTCATGGATATAGAGCAGCTGGCAGCCGCGATAAGCCAGCGCACCAAGGCCATTATCCCGGTAGATATAGCGGGCGTGCCGGCGGACTATTACGCCATAAGAGCGGCCATAGATTTGCGCGCTTCCGCCTTTAAACCGAATTCGGATTTGCAGAAGGATCTGGGCAGAGTGGCTATTATAGCTGACGCCGCGCACTCGCTGGGAGCTATCTACGACAGGAAGCCCGCGGCGATGGCGGCGGATTTCAGCTGTTTCTCCTTCCACGCCGTAAAAAACCTTACCACAGCCGAGGGCGGCGCCGTAGCCTTCGACGACATTGGCGATATTCCTGCGAGCGAGATATACGAGCGCTTCATGCTGCTCTCCCTGCACGGGCAGAGCAAGGACGCGCTGGCCAAGACCAGGCTGGGCGCCTGGGAATACGATATCCTCTACCCGGCCTATAAATGCAATATGATGGACATCACCGCCGCCATAGGCATAGGTCAGCTCGAACGCTATCCCGCGCTGCTCGCCAGACGCTACGAGCTCGTAAAGAATTACAACCGCCTCTTTGCCTCGAGCAGGGTAAAGCCGCTCGCACATTCGGGCGAGGGCTGGGTGAGTTCGCACCATCTCTATCTCACGCAGATAGAAGGCTCATTGCTTGAGGAGCGTAACGCGGTAATCGAGGCGCTGGCGGCCAAGGGCATAAGCGCCAATGTGCACTACAAGCCCCTGCCTATGATGACGGCCTACCGCCGCCTCGGCTTCGACATAGCGGATTTCCCCAACTCCTATAATATGTACAAGAGCGAGCTGACGTTGCCGCTGCACACTCTCTTAACAGACGAACAGCAGGAGTATCTGGCGGCGGAGCTGCTGGCGATACTGGGATAAAGACCGTTCTTTTCTTAATAGAAAAGAACCAAAAGAACACTTTTCTCATCGCGGGCGGGCTTTCAAAAGCGCCGAAGGAGCTTTTGAAAGCGTTCTTTGATACTTTCTATAAAGAAAGTATATAAAATCAAGCGATAAAAGGAAAA
>JAUNBN010000019.1 GCA_030527085.1 Oscillospiraceae bacterium | reverse complement strand
GACGTACACGAAGCGCTGCTCGGCGAGGACGGCCTTAAAATAGACCGAGCCTATACCGAGGACGGAGTCCACCTCTCAGCCGAGGGCTACGAGGCGGCCTCGCGGGCGGTGCGGGCGGCGCTGGACGAATACTGAAGGATTTCAGTGAGATGAAAAGGCATAATATTAAGCCCCGGCGCGCAAGAAGCGCTTTGGGGCTTAAGTCTTATGGGAGTGGCCTACAAACCTGTGAAATGCCGTATTCCCCCGCCTTCGGCGGGGGAATACGGCAAAAAATCCACGCAACGGGACGCTTCCTCTCATATCAGGGTCTTGCGTCCAGGGTGTATTTATCCGAGTACTCGTCGTATTCCTCGTTGAACTTCGCCACCGCGCCGCTCTTAACCTTGTGGAGATACTCGTGGATATCCATAAGCATGGCGCTGTCGTCGGTCTTTATAACGCTCGCCGCAATATTGGAGCAGTGGTCGGAGATGCGCTCGTAGTCCGTGAGCAGGTTGGAGAGAATGAAGCCCAGCTCTATGGTGCACACTCCCTTTTGCAGCCGCTCTACATGGCGGGCCATGATATTGTCCTTGAGCGCGTCTATAACCTGCTCGAGCGGCTCTACGCGCCCCGCCGCCTCGCTGTCGCCGTCGATAAAGGACTGCTTGGTCATTTCCATTATTTCAAGCAGCGCGCGCTCGATGACCTCAAGCTCATGAGAGGCCTCGATCGAGAAGTTTATCTTCTTCGTGTGAAGCTCCTCGGCCATGCGCACTATGCTCTCGGTGTGGTCGCCTATGCGCTCGAGGTCTCCTATGGCGCGCAAAAGCTGAGAGACGGTCTTGCGGTCCTGGTCGGAGAGGTCGCCGCGTATCATTATAAGGAAGCTTCCGAGCTTGTCCTCATATTCGTCTACAAGGTCGTTGCAGCTGGCAAGCTCGGCCGCCGCCTCGCGGTTGTAATCGCGCAGGCAGTCTATGGAGAGCTTCAGCTGCTTTTCAACAAGCTCGGCCATCGCGTCGGTCGCGTTCTTGCACTCGGCAATGGCTACGGAGGGAGTGTTGAGCAGGCGCTCGTCGAGCATGAGCCTGCCATCGACGGAGAGCTCGGCGGAGGTTCTGCGCAGCGAGTTTTCCGCGAGCTTTACCAGTTTATCCCTGAAGGGGAGCAGCAGCGCCGTTACGCTCACGTTGAAAATAGTGTGGCAGGCGGCGATGCCTACGGGGCTTATGGTCTGCTCGAGCAGCGGCGGGCTGAATATTGCGCGAGCGGCGAACAAAACGGCCAGCATAAACGCCGTGCCTATGAGGTTGAAGTAGACGTGGACCAAAGCCACGCGCTTGGCGTTGCGGTTTGCGCCTATGCTTGAAATCAAGGCGGTGGCGCAGGTTCCTATATTCTGGCCCATGATTATCGGAATGGCAACTCCGTAGCTTATGCCGCCCGTGAGCGAGAGAGCCTGAAGAATGCCCACAGAGGCCGCGGAGCTTTGAATGACTGCCGTGACAAAGGCGCCGGTGAGCACGCCCAAAAGCGGGTTTTCAAAGTAGGTTATTATGCTGTAAAAGGCGGGCGAGTCTGCAAGCGGGCTTACCGCGTCCTTCATGAGCTCCATGCCGAACATCAGTATAGCGAAGCCGAGCAGCACCTCGCCTATATCGCGCTCGCGCTTCTTGCGCGAGGTCATCATCATAACTATGCCCGCGAAGGCCATAACCGGCGAAAAGGAGTCGGGGCTGAGCAGGCGAACAAAGACGTTATCGCCCTCCAGGCCCGAGAGTGAGAGTATCCAGGCCGTGAGCGTGGTGCCGATATTTGAGCCCATTATCAGCCCCACGGTCTGCTCGAGCTGCATTATGCCGGAATTAACGAGGCCTATAAGCATGACCGTCATAGCCGAGGAGCTTTGAATAGCTATCGTTATGCCGGCTCCGAGAGCCAAAGCCCTGGCTACGTTCGAGGTGGCCTTTCGAAGCGTCTGTTCGAGTTTTCCGCCCGCCATCTTTTCAAGGCCGGTTGAGAGAACGTGCATACCATAGAGGAAGAAGGCGAGGCCTCCCGCTATGGTGAAGAACGAAAAAATGTCCATTGTCAGCTTCCTTATGCTTTAGGGGTGTCCCGAGCGTTTGCTATTGTGTTTACCCCGCCGAAGGCGGGGTAAACAGCCGCTTAAAGGCCAAAATAAGACTCCGCTTATAAACAGAGTCTTATTTTGGATTTAATCGAGGATATAGAGCGTTTCGGTGGCGTTGGTTTTGCCGTCGGGCGCGAGCATATAGATCGTCACGCTGTCCGGGAAGTTCACGCTGTCGCGCTCGTGATAGGCGACGCTGGTGTAGGCCGCGTTCGTGTCGGCGCTGAAAAGCATGGGAATGAAGTTGTTTATGTCCTTGAGAGCCCAGCGGTTGTTGGCTGTTTCGACCACCTCGCCCTTGAGCTTGAGCTCGAAGCCGGATGCCGAGACCAGAGTCTGGGAGGACTCGTTGGAGCCGTATATCCAAATCGGGTTTGAGAGACCCACGCCCACGTCGTCGTAAGCGTCGTCCTGCTCGGAGCGGGCCTCCAGGCGGTAGAACTCCTCGGGGCCCACCTCGATATCAAGCACCTCGGAATACTCGTAGACATTCTGACCCGTAAGGTCGATTTCAAAGATGTATTCGGGCGTGGGGTCCTCTATCGAGGACTTTATCTCGTAGCGGATAAGCTGCACCGTAGTGAGCGGACTGTCGTCGCAGGCGTAGATTTTCGCTTGAACGGGGTATTTCTGATAGACCGTCTCGCCGCTCGCGGCCGAGGCCGCCTCGTCCTCGACCATCGGCACGGTGGCCGTGCCGCCCATCTCTATTCCGCCCAGTTCAAAGCGCACCGTCGGGCCGTTGGTGGCTATATAGTTGCCCGAGCGTATCATCTCGTAGACGTTTTCTTCGGTAAGGCGGCCCATAAGCCCGCTTATATAGCGCGTGCCCACCTGCTCTTTAGTGGTGTTGTTGCTGCTCATGACCGCGAAGATGCGCTGCAGGCCGTTGGCGTTGACGGCATTCCAGGCGTTGAACTCGGCGCGCGTCTCGGAGGACGCGCTGCCGCGCCCGCCGCTCATTATTTCGAGGGCGGTATAGTTCCAAAGCGAGAGCACCATGCTCGCGCCCGTCGCGATGTCTCTGTCGAAGAAGTGCGGGAGTATGACTATTCCGCCGTCCTCCACTACATAATCGACGGCGTTCTGGTAGGTCCAGATGCCGAAGCGGTAGATGGTGCGGCCGTAGTCGGAGCGGGGCAGGAAGGTGGTGTTCAGCGTGAGCATATGCTGGCTGTTGTAGCCCGTCTCGTTGCCGACAAGCTGCAGGAAGCGGCCCGAGCCGCCGACTATCGAATCGACCGTGCTCTGGCTAAGCTTTTCGGGGTAGTTGAGCTCCTGCGCTTCTATTCTGATCTCTACCGCGTCCTCTTCCTCCTCGTCCGTTTCGGAGGAGCTGTCCGAGTCCGTGTCGTCCGTGGCGGTAGAGGCGGTGGAGGTGAGGGGTTCTATGCTGACGGGCGAACTCGCGAGCAGCACTGGCAGGCTGCTGCCGCCCCTAAAGGAGACCGTATCGCCTTCTCTCGGTGCTTTCGGTGCTCTCTGTGGTCTCTGTGGTCTCCTCGGTTTCGCCGCTGGCTGCTGCAGCTGCCGCCGCGGCTTCGGCGGCGGCCTCTTCCGCGGCCTCACGCTCGGCGGCCTCCTGCGCCCAGACAAGCTCGTCGGCGTAGTCGTCCTCGTCCTCGGAGGTGTAGTTCTCAACGCTGACTATAAAGCTCATGCCGTTTTTATAGCCGTATTCCACATTTTCCTCTATGGTGGAATAGCGCTTGTAGACGCTCGCCGTGGAGTGGGTGTGAAGGTCGCCGGAATAGTAGCCCGTTCCGACAATATTTATAAAGCCGCTGTCGCCGCTTACCGCGCCGCTGGAGTCGTGGGCGTAGATGCGCGTGCGCCCGCCCTCTACGGCAATAACAGGCACTTCGACGGAGACGGAGCTGTTGGCCGGAATGCTGTCAACAAGATAGGTCTCGCCTTCGGTGAAGATATAGCTCGGCGAGGAGAAGGTGACCTCGGCGTTCGTAAGGGCGGGGCCGGTGTTGACAAGCGTTACGGGAATGGACATGCGCGCGCCGACTATGGGGAAGGAGACATCCGTTAAGTGCGGCGAGCCGTTCAGGGTCCTGCAGTTTATGTAGGTGTCGTCGGTATAGCCGCTCCAGCTCAAATCTGTATGCGTCGCGTCTATATAGACCTCTACGTTCGTAAAGCTCACGCCGTCCAGAGAGGCGGAGTCCTGATTCGCGCCGCCCAAAAGCAGCAGCGTGCCGTTTTGGAACTCGACGTTCTCGAGATTAACGAGCGGCAGAGAGACGAAGCCGCCGTAGGTTTCGTCTATATCGACCGTAACCGGCTCGCTTAAGGCTATGGTGTCGCCCGCCTTGAGGGAGGGGTGGCTCAAATAGGTTAAAAAGGTAGAGCTGTCTGAGGCAGAATAGGTGATGGGTCTTGAGGGGAAGAGGTTTACTATGCCGAAAAGATAGAGCGCCGCCAGAGCCAGCGCCGCGACGAGAAGGCCCCCGCCGCCTATGAGTACCCATTTGAGCGCCTTGCCGCTCTTCTTTTTATTCTTTTTTGAGCTCTTTTTGGCGTTTCTGGGGGATGCTTTTGCGCTTGCCGCCGCGCGCTTGCCTGAGGCCTTTTTAGCCGCGCCGCTCTTTGCGCCGCGCTTCGCGGCGAGGCGCTCCTTTGAGCTCGTTGTCTCGCCGAAGACCTCGTCTACCTCCTTAAAATCAAGAGAAGCCTGCTGCGCCGTGGCGGAGCGCTTGGACGCGCTCGCGGCGGTCTCGGAGGCAGAGGGAGCCAGAGAGGAAAAACTCGCGCGCTTGGCCTCCTTGGTCATTCGCCCTGCGGCGCTCTCGGCCGCGGGCTCTCCCTTCCACTGCGCGCCGGAGGACTTGGCCTTCTCGCGCTTCTTTATAAGCTCGAGCTGAACGTCGCCGCCCTGTTTTGCCGCCGCCGCGCTCGAAGCGCTTTCGGGGGCGGAAGTCTTGACGGAGGCCTTCTTCGCGCTTGAAAGCTCCTCGCCGTAGACGGCCTTGTCATCGCTGCGGGCTGCGCGCTCCTCGCGGAGCTTCTTAACAGTCTCTTTCTTCGCCGCCTCCCCGCCGGGGGCGCTTTTAGCCGCGCTCGCCGCCGCCGTGGTTTTGGCGCTCTTGGCCGCGCCGGTCTGCCTCGCTATGTCGTCTATGTCCTGCCTGCGTTTTTTGCGGGTCGAGGCGGTGATATCCGCGCCGTCCTCCGCTTCGCCTCCGCTCGGGGAATATGAAAACCTGGTTTTTTCGCTCATCGCGCCTTAAGCTCCTTTAAACAAGCCGTATACATCGACATAATAACAAATAAGCGCCCTAAATTCAATGCCCGGTGCGAGAGGGGAGTTCCTGTCGCGCGCTTTTTACTGTATCCCCCGCCTCCGGCGGGGGATACAGTCACAAATACCCGCTTTTTTGGAACTCCCTGAGCGCCTGCAAGAGGCTAAAAGCGGGTTCGACGCAATCTTCCTCCGCTAAAGGCGGGGGAAGGGAGGCACTCAGCTTAATAGCAATGGAGCAGGAGGGGGAACTAAACGCTTGACTCCGGCGGCGCTGGCACAGCCGCAGCCGAAGGCTTAGAGGCTATGCGTTCATCAGCTCATATCCCCGGATTCGACATATTCCGCAAGGTCTGAGAGCTTACAATTGAGCAGTCTGCAAATATCATCAAGCGTGTTGGTTGAGATCGACATGTTTTTGCGCAGCCGCTGAACCGTGCTGCCGCTGATTCCAAACTTGTATCTGAGCGTGTATGTTGTAAAGCCTTTTTCTTTCAGAGTTTCCCACAAGGGATAATAGACTATCATGTATGCGCCCTCCTTTTGTTGACACATACAGTGTGCCCGATATAATGAGCATAAAATATGCTCTAATATTGGGCATATAAAAATGCGAGGGGGACGCTTTCTTGATAAAAAAAGAACAAGTCTGCTGCTTCACAGGACACCGAAAGCTTCGAGATATCTCCGCCGCAGAGCAAAAGCTCGCCGCCGCGATAGAGCACTTGGCGGACGAGGGCGTTCGGTATTTCGGCTGCGGCGGCGCGCTCGGCTTTGACACGCTCGCGGCTCTCGCGGTCATTGAGGCGAGAAAGCACAGACCGAAGCTGAAGCTCATACTCGTCCTGCCATGCAGGGCTCAGGACAAGCATTGGAGCGAGGAGGAGAAGCGAGTTTACCGCTCGGTGCTAGAACGGGCGGACAAGGTTGTCTGCACAGCCGAAGACTATTACGATGGCTGCATGCAAAAGCGAAACCGCCACCTGGTGGACGGCAGCGGATGGTGCTTGTGCTGGCTCGAAACACCCGGCGGCGGAACCTCATATACCGTGAACTGCGCAAGGGAAAAGGGGTTGAAAATCCTCAACCTCGCAGAATAGCATTTTTCCACTATATTCTCGCTGTCGATATTAAGTAAGGCGTCTGCCCTGCCTTCAGCGGGGCAGACGCCTTAAAAACTCGCGCAGTTTTGTTGAAGATTAATGCCTTTTCTAGTTCTTTTCGCTTTCGAGAAAGACCAGGTGGGCTATTCCGGGAATGGACTCGCCCTGCTGAAAAGAAGTGGGGCTCATGAGCGCGCCGGTGGCCATAAAGAGCAGGCTCTTCATCTCCCCGCGCTCCAGCTGGGGCAGAAAATAGGCCGCCAGCACCGAGGCGGAGCAGCCGCAGCCCGAGCCGCCGGAGCCCACCTTCTGGCTCTCGGTATCATAGATGAGCTTGCCGCAGTCGAGGTGATTTGAGACCTCGTAACCCTCGCGCGAGCAAAGGTCGCAGAAGACCTCACTGCCTATCTTGCCGAGGTCGCCTGTCACCACCGCGCCGTAGTCCTTGGGCGAGGTGCCGGTGTCCTTAAAGTAGCGAGTCAGGGTGTCGCAGGCGGCGGGAGCCATGGCGCAGCCCATGTTGTTCATGTCCGTAAGACCAAGATCGCGCACCGCCCCGAAGGACGCGCGCCGCACCCTTATCGGGCTCTTGCCGCCCCGCGAGACTATAAGGCAGCCCGAGCCGGTGACCGTCCACTGCGAGGCCGGGGCGCGAAAGCCGCCGTATTCCAGCGGGAAGCGGTACTGCCTCTCGGCGGCGCAGAAGTGGCTGGAGGTTATGGCCGCCGCGCGGTCGGCCGCACCGCCCTCGCAGAAGGCCGAGGCCATAGCCAGCGAGAGCGCCATCGTTGAGCAGGCGCCGTAGAGCCCCAAAAAGGGCAGCCCCGTCTCACGGAAGGCGTAGCCCGAGGCTATGCACTGGTTGAGCAGGTCGCCGCCGAAGAGCATATCAATATTCGAGGGCGAGAGCGAGCGCCTGTCCAGCGCCAGGGCGAAGGTGCGGCGCTGCAGCTCCGTCTCGGACTTCTCCCAGCTCGGCTTGCCCAGAGTGGTATCCTCCTCGAAGTGCTCGAAATAATCCCCGAGCGGACCCTCCTTTTCCTTTTTGCCCACTATCGCGGCGTAGCTTTCTATTCTTATATCCCCGGTGAACTCCACCGTTCCGGGCCCCAAGCGGCGGCTCATGAGAAATACCCCGTGAAGAGCAGGTACAAAAGCCCCGCCAGCGAGGCCGAGGCCGTGCCGTAAACTATGACCGGTCCGGCGATTATAAACATCTTCGCGCCCGCACCCAGCACCCAGCCCTAGCTTTTGAACTCGAGCGCGGGAGAGACTACTGAATTGGCAAAGCCCGTTATTGGCACCAGCGTTCCCGCCCCGGCGAAGGAGGCTATCTTGTCGTAAACGCCCAGGCCCGTCAGCAGGCCGGAGAGCGCTATCAGCGAGGCTGAGGTAAGCAGCGCCACAGCGTCCTTATCCAGCCCCGCGTCCTTTAAGGCGTTTTGTATGAGTTGGC
Organism: Oscillospiraceae bacterium; assembly: GCA_030527085.1. GTDB lineage: Bacteria > Bacillota > Clostridia > Oscillospirales > Ruminococcaceae > JAUNBN01. The sequence goes on along the minus strand of JAUNBN010000019.1, from coordinate 4,780 downwards.
CCAGAACACAGATGGCCCCGCCGACGGCAAAGGCCGCCGTGCAGTCCCTCAGGGCCTTAGAGCCCGGCATATAGCCGCGGTATATCTCGCCGTATTCCTTTGCGGTGGTTTTCAAATGCTTCACCCTCCTTTATACGGGATTACATTTCCCTTTAAGGCGGGGTTTTATTCGCGAACGGGGCGCGGGTGTTCCAGTTGCGGTTTCTTTCACTGTGTTGGCGTGCAATATGCCGTCTTTCCCCCGCCTGCGGCGGGGGAAAGACGGCGAAAAATCCACGCGGCGGGACGCTCCGCGGCGGAGCTTTTGCTTGCCAAAGGGATGCAGCGCGGATATGATAGAGAAGAGATATTTTGATTGAAGGGGGTGAGCGGCGATGGCGGGCAGACCCGACTACAAGCTGAGGGCGCTTCTCATAAAAGACTATCTCGAGCGGGCGACGGACGAGCGCGCGGGAGTTACGCTTTCGGAAATCTGCTCCTATCTGGAGAGCGAGGGGCAGAGCGCCGAGCGCAAGGCTATTTATTCGGATATAGAACTGCTGCGCCGCGGCGGAATGGATATAGCTCTGGTGCGCGAGGGGCGCAGGAGCGAGTACCGCCTTATGTCCAGAGCCTTCCAGCTCGCGGAGCTGAAGCTTTTGGTGGACGCCGTGGGCGCTTCCAAATTCATAACGCGTAAGAAGAGCCTGGAGCTCATAAAAAAGCTCTCATCCCTGGCGAGCGAGCGCGAGTCTTCGGAGCTTCGGCGCAACGTCTATGTGGAGCGGCGCGTCAAGACGATGAACGAGAGCATTTATTACACCGTAGACGCGATACACGAGGCTATTAACGGCAATAAAAAGCTCGGTTTCCGCTACTTTGACTACGGCGGGGGCGGCAGGCGCAATTTCAGGCGCGCGGGCGGCCGCTACACCGTGAGCCCGCTCTCGCTCAATTACGCCGAGGAAAACTACTACCTCTTTGCCCTGAGCGAAGAGGGGGAGATACGCACCTACCGGGTTGACAGAATGTCGGACGCGCAGGTTTTAAAAGAGACGCGTCAGAGCAGCGAGGCCTCGCGGGATTTCGACCCCGCGGCGGCGACGCAGGAGATGTTCCGGATGTATTCCGGCGAGAAGCGCGCGGTAGAGCTCGCCTTCGACGAGGAGCTCACGACCGTAATACTCGACCGCTTCGGCGACGTGAGGCTCGGGCGGCGCGAGGACGGACGCGCCTCACTTAAGGTGGATATAAGAATAAGCCCAAACTTCTTCGGCTGGATCTTCGGGCTGGGCGGCCGCGCGGAACTCATCTCCCCGCAGGACGTGCTCGAGGAGTATACCGAAAGGGCGCGCTGCGCGGCTGAGGGCCGCCGCTATGAGTCGGCGGAGAAAAGAGGAAAAAAGGATGAAGAATAAACACGAGACGGCCGTCTGCGCCGCGGCGCTTGCAGCCATTGCTCTGTTTGCTTTTTGGCACGCGATCGCGCGCGGGGAGAGCCGCGAGTTTACGCTCACGGCCGCCTTTTCGGACGGCTCGCGTATTAGCTATGCGGTGGAGACCACGGAGCGCTTTCTGGGCCCCGCGCTGAGAGAGCGGGGACTTATAGAGGGCGAAGCGGGAGAGGAAGGCTTTGAAATCGTGAGCGTAGCGGGACAGAGCGCCGACGCTTCCAAGGGCGAGGGCTGGAGGCTTTACAAGGGCGAGGATGAACTGGAGGGCGATATAGACAGGGTTCGTCTCAGGGGCGGCGACGCTTATATTTTAAGCTTCACCTCGCCGATGATAGAGGAGGGCCTGGCGCTCGCAAATTCCTGCACGGACTGCGCCTGAAGTCTTCTTGCCGGGCGAAGGGAACGCCTGCCTGCCCCGCTTCGGCGAGGGAACAGCAGTGAAGAATCCGCGCGAGAAGGACGTCCTCCCCGCGCGCCGTATCAGCATAATAAAAGCCCCGGCGCAGAAGAACGACTCTGCGCCGGGGCTTTTTAGCCTGTTTGCCGGGGCGGCGCTGACGGCTCGCCCCTCTTTTTGAAAAACTACTTGATTACGTCTTTAAGGCCCTTGCCGGGCTTGAAGAAGGGAACGGTGCAGGCCGCTACCTTGACGGGCTCCTTTGTTCTGGGGTTGATGCAGGTGCGCGCGGGGCGCGCCTTGGTGCCGAAAGTCCCGAAGCCTACGAGCTGGACCTTGCCGCCGCCCTTAAGCTCTTCCGTAATAGCGTCGAATACGGCGCTGACCGCGTTGTCCGCGTCTTTTTTTGTCATTCCGGTGCTTTCCGCCAGCTTGGCGGCGAGTTCTGCCTTTGTCATTTTTCTTACTCCCTTTTGTTTATTCTCGAACAGTTTCCTGTTTCGCTGTATCCCACAGCCTGTTGAGAGTTTCCATGTCGGCTTTCCTCATATCTATCCCTCTCTCGGCTGCAAGCTGTTCGACTCTGATAAATCTGCGCGCGAATTTGTCGCAGGCTCTGGTGAGCGCGAGCTCCGCGTCCAGTTTGGCGAAGCGCGCCACGTTCACCGCGGCGAAGAGCAGGTCGCCCAGCTCCTCCTCGCAGTCGCCCTCGCCGGCGAGCGCGGCCCTGAGCTCGTCCGCCTCGCTTTGGAGGTCCCTCATCGCGCCCTCGGCGTCCTCGTAATCGAAGCCGACATAGCGCGCTCGCTTTTGAACCTTCTGGCTTCTCGTGAGCGCGGGCAGCGCCCTGGCGACGTCTCTTACGGAGTCCGCGCCGGAGGTCTGGCCCTTTTCCTCGCGCTTTAAATCCTCCCAGTTGCGAAGGACGCTCTCGCTGTCCTCGGCCTTGACCTCGCCGAAAATGTGCGGGTGGCGCAGGACGAGCTTGCGGCAGATGCCTGTTGCCACGTCGTCGAGGTCGAAGCCGCCGCTCTGCCGCTCTATCTCGGCGTGGAGCATCACCTGGAGCATAACGTCTCCGAGCTCCTCGCAGAGCAGAGCCTTGTCGCCCTTGTCAATAGCGTCGGCAGCCTCGTAGGTCTCCTCTATAAAGTTCTGCCTTATGCTCTCGTGGGTCTGTATCTTGTCCCAGGGGCAGCCCCTTTCGGGGTCGCGCAGGAGCCTCACGAGAGCGGCGAGGTCGTTTACGGTATAGGAGGCCTTTATCTCAAATTCGTCCATGGCATCTTATTCTATCTCAACATCTGTATTTTTTCAAGCACCTTTTCGATTTTGGCTCCGCCGGGCAGACTGCGAACATCGGCGCGAACCAGCGCCCCGGTAGCGCCCAGCGCCACCAGATACACGAGCGCGCCCACGCCTATGGCCGCTACGGTAACGAGCTTGGCCAAAGTTCCGCTCATTCTGTCGCCCAGCAGCAGCTCGAGCCCGGAATAGGAAAGCCGGGCGAAGACGCCGCAGAGCAGGCCGGAAAAGAGGGGCTTGAAGAAGATGCTTTTCAGGTTATAGCGTATCCTCGTCTCCCTTGAAAGGATTATGAGGCTGAACACGAATATCACGAAATAGCACAGCAGGTTGCCCATGGGCGCGGCCATGATGTTGAGGGAGGGAATGCCCACCAGAAGGTAGTTTGAGGCCAGCTTGACCAGCCCTCCGACGAGCATGAGCTTGACGGGCACGTCTATTCGCCCTATGGCCTGAAGCAGGGCGTTTATGGGCGAGACGAGGGCCACGAAGATGGCCGCTATGCCCAAAGTCGGCAGTATGGAGCCCGCTATATGCGAGCCTATGGGCATGGAGGAGCCGTAGAGCAAATCGGCTATAGGCGCGGCTAAAAAGGCTATGCCGAAGCCCGCGGGCGCAGCTATGAGCGTGGTGAGGCGCAGAGTGGAGCTCACGCCGCGGCGCAGAGCCTTTTGGTCCTTCTGCTGCCAGGCCGTGGTGACGTGGGGCAGGGCGCTCATACCGAAGGAGCCGGTGAGCGAGGGCACGAGGTTGAAAATGCTAATGGCGGTGTTGTAAACGCCGTAGAGGTAATTGGGTATCTCCTCGAGCGTCCTCTCGGCCATCTCCAGCCAGCCGCCGTGGGAGAGGTAGAGGGCGGCGAGGTCCGTCTCAATAACATGGCGCAGGCGGTAGAGCACTGAGGAGTTGTCTATAAGGCCGGTTATGTTGACGGTGACAGAGCTTAAGGCTATAGGGAAGACGAAAATCAGAATCTGTTTTAAGAGGTAGCGGCTGCTGTGCGGCTCGGGGCTGCCTTTGAGCTGGCTTTTGCTTATGCCGTCGCCCTTTACGGCGTTGCGGATGGCGAGGTAGAGCCAGCCCGCGCAGGTGGAGACGGAAACGCCGAGGATTACCGCGGCGGCCGAGAGCGAGGATATGGCCACGCTCGCGCTGCCCGCGTTTTCGTAGGCCGTTCCGAAGACGGTTCCGAACTGCTCGAACTCGGCGGTGAAGTGGTTTTTGACTATAAGGGAAAAGCCCAGCCCGCAGGCGGCCTTGAAGAGGACTTCTATCACCTGCGAGACGGCGGTGGGTATCATGTTCTTCATGCCCTGGTTGTAGCCGCGCTGCACGGACATGAGACAGCTGAAGAGCAGCGAGGGCGCCACCATCAGGACGCTGTAAAAAGCCCCGGGGTTTTCGACCCAGGTAACATAGGGGCGCGCCAGCAGCATGAGCGCCAGCGACGCGATAACGCCCAGTATGCCGAAGGCGAGGCGGGAGGTCTTGACTATCTGCTTAACATCGCGGTAGCGGCCCTCGGCGGCGTAGGTAGCCACCAGCTTCGCGACCGCGACGGGAAAGCCCGTTACCGCGAGAGAGTAGATTGTGAGGTAGAGGTTGTAGGCCGTGGCGTAAAAGCCCGAGCCGTCCTCGCCGATGA
>JAUNBN010000018.1:3198-12794 GCA_030527085.1 Oscillospiraceae bacterium | reverse complement strand
CGTGTACTCATAGAGCGAGCCGGAGTATTCGAGGCTTATCGCCGTGACATCGTCCTCGGAGAGCAGGGGCAGGGACTCATATTCAACAAAGTCGAAGATGTCCGTGTCGAGCGTGTCGGGCAGGGAGGAGGAAAGCGTAAAGACGCGCTCGTCCCCCGTAAGGCAAGCGTAGTAGTTGCCGTTCGCGTCCTCACCGCCTATGAGCAGTTCGTAGACTGTACCTTCGCCGTCATCAAGGGTCAGGGTGTAGTTTGGCTCGTCAAGGCCGTATTCCGAAAGTTCGCCGTGTTCTTCGAGCGCGCGGACGGCCGAGATTTCAATAAGGCTGTGCTCGAGCGTTTCAACCTCGTTCTGCACGAGCGGCCAGCCCTCGTAAAGCGGCGAAGTCCATCCCGTCTCCTCGTCATAGCTGAAGGAGAGCGCGCTCGCGTCCGGACTCTCAAGGCTTATGAGCCGCGCCGCATCGAGGCCTATTATCGAAAGGCTCTGCGCCTCCTCGGCGGCCTCGGCCTCGGCTCTGCGCGCTATAAGGGCGTTAACTCCCCAGTAGAGCAGGGCCAGCACGGTGAAGGAGCAGAGCATTACAAGCAGAGGATCTTTTTTCTTCATTTGAAACTCCCCTTTCAGGCTCTGCGGCGGCGCAGCCAGATTACCAGGCCGCAGGCTATGAAGGCCAGAGGGATTATGAACACGAAGACCGTGCCCCAAAAGGAGCCGTTCACGGTATTGTAGCTGGTCTCGAGGCTCTTGGCGGGTATCGAAACGTCCACTACCTCGTCCATAAACCAGGTGAGAGCGTTCATAAACACGTCCGCGTTCACGAGGCTCGGAAAGCTGGCGATTATGTTCTCGTCCATGACGCTTATTGAGGATATGGCCGCTATCATACCGGTGGAGCCGTCCAGCGTCTCTATGGCAGTCGCGCCGAGCACGTACTCGCCCTCAACCTGGCCGCTCTCAGTGACCGCCACGCCGCGCTCGGAGGTGGTCATAAAGCTCTCAACCGTTATCGTGTCGCGCGCGGGGTCGGTGAGCGTGAAGCCCTGCGACTCTATGAGCAGCAGCAGCGAGTCCGCCGAAAGCGAGGACGTTATCTCGTGGGAGTCGCTCAAAACGGGGAAAATGTAGTAGGGCGAGTCCATATAGTAGCGCTCGAGGTCGGCCACATAGCCATCCTCAACGCTTATTCCGTAGTCGGCGAGCAGGGCCTCGAGATTGGGCAGACTGACGTGCTCGTAGGCCGCTACGTACAGTATTCCGCCGCCCGAGCTGAGATAGCTCTCGAGCATGGCCTTCTCGTCCTCGGAGATATCTACCGTGGGGCCGTTGAGTATCAGCACGGAGCAGTCCTCAGGCACGCCGCCCTCGAGCAGCAGGCTCAGGCTCGTGGTGCTTAAAGAGAGCTGGGTAATGCGCTCGGTAACGGCGCTTGTAAGCGCGCTCTCGCCGTGGCCCTCGGTGGTGTAGATGCGCTCGCTGCGCTCGGTGGTAACATAATTTATCGCGCTCGTAAGCCTGCCCTCGCCGTCGAACTCCATCGGCTCCGTCGTGCCGTAGTAGTAATAGGAGTAGACGTCGTAGACGAGCATGTCGTCAAAGAGCACCGTCGTGCTCTTGCCCTCGTCCTCGTTGGTAACAATTACGCTGCCGCTCTCGCCGCCCAGCGCCGCGACCTCGGCGGGGCTCTGGACGGGGTCTACCTCCACGAGGCTTATCTTGTCCGAGCCGTCCACATACTGGTCTATTATCTTTTCAATTCGCACATCAACCGTGCCCGGTTCGGCTATCACGGTAAAGCTTATGTTGTTCTCCAGCGCCTCGAGCACGCCGCGCGTAGTGTCGCCTATGGTGTAGATTCCGCTGTCGCTTATGTCTATCTGCTTGAGCTCATCAGGCAAAAGTCCCGTGAAGAGCGAAAGCATCACCACTATGGCTATGGCGACTATCGTAAGCCCCGCGCTGTAGCTGCCCTTTTTGGAGCTTATAGAGGAAAAGAGGTTCTTTATCTCAGCTTTGAAGTTGTCCATTTTTTTCACCCCTCCTCTAGCTCCAGCGCCGCTTTTGCAGGGACTGCGCCGTTAAAAACAGCATGAGCCCCGTTGCCAGCAGCAACTTGATAAGACCCTGCAAATCGAAGAGGTCGTACTCTCCGAAGTTGGACATGATGGTGGTAACGGCAAAGCCCCCCAGCCACTCCGAAAGGCGGCCGGCCAGAAGCTCGCTGTTAACGAGCCAGACCGCGAGCAGCGCCAGCGCCCCCAAGAGCCAGATTCCTCCCGCCAGCAGCCAGTTCTTGGTGGAGGCGTAGAGCAGCAGGCTCAAAAGCGTGAGCACCAAAAGCAGCACCAGCGCCGTTCCGGAAGCGGTGCTCGGCAGCATATTCACAAGGCCGCTCCAGAGGTAGATGAGCAGCATAGCGCCTATCGAGCAGACCGCCGCTATGACCTGGCTTTCCGTAAGACTCGAGATGAATGCGCCCACGGAGATGTAAAAGCAGCCGATTACGAAAAAGACCAGAAGGGTGGCGTAATCGCCCGCAAGCTTCGCCTCCCCAAAGGAGCGCACTATGAGCGGGCAGGCGCAGAAGATTAAAACCGGTATCGCGAAGACCGCGCACATCGCAAAAAACTTGCCCAAGACTATATCGCCCAGAGAGACCGGCGCGGTTAAGAGGAGCTGGTCTGTCTTCTGGCGGCGCTCCTCGGAAAAACTGCGCATCGTGAGCAGGGGAACGATTATCATCATAATAAACAGGGACGAGAGCAATACATAGGAGAACTTCTGGTAGCCCGTACCTATGTTGTAGGCAATGAAATATATGCCCGTTACCGCTATCATAACGGCGCAGAAGATGGGCGCCGTCATGGTGGTAAAGAGGGATTTGAACTCCCTTTTCGCTATTGCCAGCATTATTCCCCCTCCTCCTCTTCAAGTCCGGTTTCAATGCTGCTCTCGGACGCTCCACCCGCCGTGAGGTCGAGGAAGACCTCCTCGAGGCTCGCGCGCGAGGGGCTCATCGCGAGTATAGGCAGCTTCGCCTCAGCGAGAGCGAAGAAGACCTCCTCGCGGATATCCCGCGAATCCCCAGCGGAAAGCGTCAGCTCCGCCCTTTCCTCGCCCGCGCTCTTCTTAAATCGCATCTCGCAGTTTCTGAGCTTTTTGAGCGCGGCCTCGACGGCCTTTTTTCCGCCGCGCACGCTCAAGTCTATCTCGCCGCTGCCCTGCATCATCTGCTCCAAAGTCTGCGGCGTATCGCAGGCGACGAGCCTGCCGCGCGAGATTATCATAACTTTATCGCAGACGGCGCTGACCTCGGAGAGTATGTGGGAGCTCAAAATAACGGTGTGCTTCTTGCCCAGCGCCTTTATGAGCTCGCGTATTTCGGCTATCTGCTTGGGGTCCAGTCCCACCGTCGGCTCGTCGAGGATTATTATCGGCGGCAGGCCTATTATGGCCTGCGCCAGCCCGACGCGCTGCTTGTAGCCCTTTGAGAGGTTGCGGATAAGACGGTCGGCCATATCCGAAACGCCGGTTACCTCCATGGCCCGCTCGACCTCGGCGGCGGCCTCGCCGCGGGCAAGGCCCTTTATCTCGGCGGCAAAGCTGAGGTACTCCCTCGGAGTCATCTCCTGATAGAGCGGCGGCTGCTCGGGCAGGTAGCCTATGAGTTTTTTGGCTTCCAGAGGTTCCTCGGCGACATTTTTGCCGTTAATGAGCACCTCGCCGGAGGTGGCTCCGATATAGCCGCAGATGATGTTCATGGTAGTGGTCTTTCCGGCGCCGTTCGGGCCGAGAAAGCCATAGATTTGGCCGTCCTCGACCGTGAAGCTCAAATCCTTCACGGCGAGGTGGCTGCCGTAGTCCTTAACGAGATTTTTTACTTCTATCAAGCTTGAGCCTTCCTTTCCAGAAGCGGGATTTATATATTTAAAAGGGCGTAGGGCTGCCCGTTTTGGTGTTATCAGCGTTAATCGCGAGCGTATGCTCTTGTCCGCGCGGCCTAACGCGCGTTCTTTTTCAGTGCAGCTGCCCGCGCCGCTTGCCGTTTCTTGAAAGCGACTTTATTGGGAAGAATAATCCCGCAAGGTGAAGCCTGTGCGAAGAAAACAAAGCGTCTGTGTGAACCAAGCGTGAAAAACGCAAAGCGCACCGTCCTCTCTCTCGCGGTTTTTTAGGGTATTTGACCCGCCTTCGGCGGGTCAAATACCCTAGCTTAATACTATTGCTGAAGGAGGGAACTCTCCCTGCGGCAATATAATTCTATTTCTAAAGCTTAAAGCTCGCTTAAAGGGAGTGGGGCAAAAGCGGGAATAATGCGAAAAGCGCGGGGCGGGAAGACCTCCGCTTAAAGACCTTCTTTCTTTTAATCGGAATCTCCGTTCTCAGAGCCGCTGAGCTTGAAGCGGCTGCGGCCCTCGCGCTTGGCCTTGTAGAGCGCCGCGTCCGCCTTGCGGTAGAGCTCCTCAAAGCTTTCGCCGGAGGAGTTGAGCGCAACGCCTACGCTGGCGCTTATCTCAAAGCCGCCGTCCTCCCCGGCCCTTATCCGACCTGCGCCCTCGCAGACCGCCGCCGCGCGCTGCAAAACCGTATCGGTCTCCTGTGCGTCGCGCATGAGCACCACAAATTCGTCTCCGCCGAGACGGCCTGTTATGTCGTTTGCGCGGAAGAGCGCTTTTATCACTCCGGCGGTCTCTATCAGAACCCGGTCGCCCTCGGGGTGACCGAATTTGTCGTTCACCTGCTTGAAGCGGTCGATATCAATTATAAAGAGCGCGTGCCTGCCCGCGTCCTCGGCGCTCAGCAGCTCCCTTATAGCGTCGAAAGCCGCCTCGTGATTCAGAAGGCCGGTGAGCGAGTCCGTCATCGCTATTTTCGAAAGCCGGGAGACCACGCGGTTCTGGCTCTCTCTCAAGCTGTGCTGGCGGCGAGCGGCTATCCAGAGCGTAACCGCAACAAAGGCCATGGAGAGCGCCAGCAGGCTCATCAGCGCTATAACGCCGGTTTGAGTCATTTCGTTTATGTCGGCCTCTGCGCTCTCGGCCGGCACCACGTTTACCAGCATCCAGTCGCTGAGGCTCAGCGGCGTGTAGGTGGCAAAGTAATCCCCTGCGTCGATGGTGCAGCGAAGCAGACCCTCTTGAAGCCCCGCAAAGTCCGCTCTCGCCGCCTCGCTTATATCTTCTGCGTTTTCCTCGCTCAAAAGCTCTATGAAGTTCGGCTCCTCGCGTATCAGCTCCTTTGGCGCAGCGGCGTCGCTCAATATAAGGTCGCCCGAGGAATCGCATATGAAGGTATAACCCCGTGAGCTGTAGACATTGCTGCTTATAAGGCTCTGAAAGTTCTCGTCCAAGAGGCTGCCGAAGAGCACTCCCGTAACCTCGCCCTCGTAATATACGGGAAGGGAGAGTATAAAGCGCGCTTCGTTTGAGACCTTGCCCTCGCCTCTGCCTATGCGCGTCATCGCGCGCAGGCCCTGCATGGCGTAGGCGAAATACTCGCGGTCGGAGATGTTCGTCGTCTCGCCGCTGCTCAGAATAGTCAGCCCCTCGGGATTAGCGAGGCCGACGCTCGAAAAGCCGCCGTTTTCGCAGAGCTGTATTATCTGCTCCCTCGCCTCCCCCTCTTCGGACGCCAGACCCAGGCCCAGTATTCCCGCCGACGTCTCGAGAATGTCGTACTTGCCGTCAATAGAGGCGTTAATCAGCCTGACCTGCATGGCGGAGGACTCGAGCAGGCGCTCGTAGGCCTGCTCGCGCCCGATAAGCACCGAGCGGCGCATAAAGCTCATCATGCCCAAAAGAGCGCAGAGCGCCAGCAGCACCATCGCGCCTACATTCAGAGCAAACACCTTTTTTGAAAAGCCCTTGACCAAGCTACCACCTCGTATAACAGCCGCGCCGCTTCTTTCGATAGCTATTTTACCACAAAAATGAACGCGCGGAGAGTCTAATTGTGAAATCGAGATGAAATCTCCGTTACAATATCTGCCGCAAAATCTCTAAAGGCGGTGTTCCGCTGCGCATAATTTCGCCCGCCGAAGGCGGAAAACACAGCGAAAGAGCACGCCAACGGGCCCTCCCTAAAGCGCCGGTTTGACAAAGCGCCGCGTCGGCATTACTATCTTCCTGCGGGAATGTCCCGAGCGCGCTAGCCTTTGGTCGTTTGAGGCCGCTCCTTGCTTCTGCCGCCGCCTCATTTTGCGGCGCTAATCATTAAAGACGGTTTGGGAGAATAAGAATGATAAAAAATGTCGTTTTCGACATGGGCGGCGTAATCGCCGAATGGAAGCCGAGGGAGATAATAGCGAGGCTCCTTCCGCAAAGCGAGCGTCGCGAGTGGCTTTACGAGCACATAATGCTCTCGCCCGAATGGGGCATGATGGATAAGGGCGAAATAACGAACGAGCAGGCGGCAGAGAGGCTTGCGGCCTCGGCCGGCGAGCTTGCCGGAGAGGTTTTAAGGGTCATGCGCGGCTGGCCCGCCCAAATGCCGCTTATCGAGGGAACGCCAAAGCTCATGCGGCGGCTCAAGGGGCGGGGCCTCGGGGTCTACATTCTCTCAAACGCCTCTGACGCCTTTTGGCAGATAGGGAGCGTTAAGCCCGCTCTCGCGTTGGCCGACGGCGTGCTCGTCTCCTGCGAGACCGGCCTGTCCAAGCCGGACGTGCGAATCTACGAGCTCTTCTGCGAGCGTTTTTCGCTCAAGGCCGAGGAGTGCCTTTTCACGGACGACATGGCCCAAAATATAGAGGGCGCGAAAAAAGCGGGAATGCGCGCGCTTCTGTTTGAGGGGCCCTCTGCGCTGGAAAAAGAGCTCATCACGCTGGGGCTTTTGCAGCCCTCGCAGCCGAAAGCGTTTTAGACCTGTGCTTCGCGCTGTGTGCCCTGCCGCGCGGAACTTGCGCTCCAGTTTTCCCGCCTTCGGCGAGCATTAACACCTCTTGGAACATTTCCAGCTGGCTAAAGTTGGGATGACGCAGAAAAAGCACACGCAATTGGGACGCTCCCGAAGGCGAAAGCTCTTTAAATATATTTAAAGTATGCTATAATAATATCATTAAAGATGAAGGAGACTTTTTATTATGTTTTGGATAATACTTATCGCCATCGTTGCCTTTTTAGTGGCCTGGGTAATCTCGGCCCAGCGCAACCTCGTTAAATTCGACGAGCTCTGCGGAAACTCGATGAGCCAGATAGGCGTTCAGCTCTCCTCCCGCTGGGACGCCGTGGGCGCGCTCGTTCAGCTTACCAAGAACTACGACGAGCACGAATACAACACCCTTAACGAGATAACCGCCAGGCGCGCCGAGATAGGCTCAAAGAGCACAGCGGCGGACGCTCAGGCGCAGGACGACGCAATAACCCAGCTCGTGAGCCGCATCATGGCCGTGGCCGAGAGCTACCCCGACCTCAAGGCCAACACGGTCTACAACCAGACCATGACCAGCCTCAACGAGTACGAAAACAACGTCCGCACCTCCCGCATGGTCTACAACGACAGCGTCACGAAATACAACCGCTACGTTCGCCAGTTCCCCGCCAGCCTCGTCGCGGGCGCGCTGGGCTTCCTCACCCGCGAATACTTAAAGGCGGACGACTCCAAGGCGGATATGCCCGCAGTAAACTGAGCGCTTAAAGCATATGAAAGCAGCGGTCAAAGGAAAATTCATTTTAACGGCAGCGTCGCTGATGGCGGCGCTGCTCCTTGCGCTTTGTCTTTGTCCCCCGGCGGGTGCGGTCTCCTTCAACTCCATTGAAATCGCAGTGGAGCTCAGGGACGACGGCTCGGCGCATGTGACCGAGGTCTGGGACATGAGCGCCACGAACGGCACCGAGATGTATCTCGTGCAGGAAAACCTGGACGGCGGAGTGATAAGCAATCTCTCGGTGAGCGACGAAACGGGCCTTAACTATATCAACGAGGGCTCCTGGGACGTAGACCGCTCGCTCGAGGAAAAGGCGGGCCGCTGCGGCATGGTTGAAACCTCAGGCGGGTATGAGCTTTGCTGGGGACTGGGCAGCTACGGCGCTCATGTCTTCACGGTGAGCTATGACGTGACGCGCTTTGTAAAGGGCTTCGACGACTACTGCGGCTTCAACCGCCGCCTTGTGAACGACCAGCTCAGCAACAGCGTGGCCTCCGTAACGATAAATATCTTTAAGGACGGCGTTGAGTTCACGAGCGAGGAGGTCAAAATCTGGGCCTTCGGCTTTACGGGCAACATCTGGGTTACGGACGGACAGATAGAGGTCAACACCGAGGATTCAATAGAGTACAGCAACTATATAAACGTACTCGCGCGCTTCCCGCGCGACATGTTTTCCCCCGAGCTCACAGAGAGCGGCAGCTTTGAGGAGCTGCGCGCCGAGGCCTTTATAGGCAGCGATTACGAGAGCTCCGAGGGCGAGGGCGGCGCGGCCGAGCAGCGCGACGAGAGCTCCTACGATTACGACTCCGGCTATTACGGCGACTACGAGGACAGCTCAAGCGTCGATTTCGAATCCATCCTGGCCATCGTCATGGGGCTCGCCTGCCCCCTTACCGTCATCATTCCCATCTTTGTGGTGTTGAAGAACAAGAACCGGAATAAGACGGTGAAAGGGCTCACCAGCGCCGACACGTCCGATTCCGATATCGACTACTGGCGCGAGCTGCCCTACGAGGGCTCGCTGCCTCTTACGCGCTTTGCTCTGCAAAACAGCGGCGAAAAGGCTGAGCCCTCCCAGTTCATAGGCGCCTATATTCTGCGCTGGGCGCGCGAGGGCGCGCTTAAAGTCAGGCAGGTTCCCAAGCTGGGCCTCTTCGGGCGTGATACGGGCAAGACTCAGGCTGCGCTCGAGTTCATACAAAGCCCCGGCAGCGAGGACGGCACGGGTCTCAGGCTCTGGAACATCATAAGAACCGCGGCGGGCGAGGATAAGCTGCTCGAGGCAAAGGAGTTCACTAAGTGGATGAGGGCCAACTACGAAAAATTCTTCGAGTTGCTCGAGGACGCCGACAACCTCGCCAAGAAGCGCCTCGCAGACCGGGGCGACCTCGTGAAGGAGGACTACAAGGTCCTCGGAATCTTCAAGGCCGAGCGCTTCCACATCACAGACGCGGGCAAATTGAATATCAGGAGAATGCTGGGCTTCAAGAAGTTCCTCAAGGACTTCACCATAATAAACGAGCGCGAGCCAGTCGAGGTCGCACTCTGGGGCGAATACCTGGTCTTCGCCTCCCTCTTCGGCATAGCCGAGGAGGTGGCGCGGCAGTTCCACGACATCTATCCCGAGTTTATTAATGAATGCGGCGTGGACGACGTTGGCACTTTCATTCTTATCAACAGCTTTTCCGCCGACGCGGCCCGGGCCGCGAGCTCGGCGCGCGCGGCGGCCTCCTCGGACAGCTTCGGCGGCGGCGGGGGCTCATCCTCCGGCGGCGGAGGCGGCGGTTTCTCCGGCGGCGGCTCCGGCGGCGGAGTGAGATAACTGATTTTTAGAACCGAAACTCGCTTTAAACAACTAAGACGCGCAGGGGGGGGGGAGCAGGAAACTTAGCCCCCCCCACCCAAAATGATTTGAAAAAAAAAAAACCCCCGGGGTTTTTCCGCGGTT
>JAUNBN010000018.1:0-3188 GCA_030527085.1 Oscillospiraceae bacterium | reverse complement strand
TGTTATAAACCTGATTTTTCCACCCGACAATCGTTTAAAACAACTAAGCCGCGGAGGGCGGTCTACGCTGAAAGCTTCGACCGCCCTTCCCTTATGCTTACTCATATATACCGACGCCGGGTGTAAGACGGCTTTTCAGGGCCGCAGCAGCCGGAACGCCTGGCTTATCTCCCCCGCCATATAAAGGGAACCGAAGGCCGCGGCGGGCAGCTTAGACTCAAGGCAGGCGCGAAGAGCCTCCCCGGCGCTCTCGAAGGCATCCGCCTTTATACCGCGTTCATTTATGTATTCCGCAAGCCTTTCAGCGGAAAGCGCGCGCGGGCTTTTGGGCGTGAGGCAGAGGAAGCGCTCGGCGAGCGGGCTTACCATATCTATCATAGCGCCGTAGTCCTTGTCCTCAAGCACACCAAGGATAAAGACAAGCTTTTGATTTGGCAGTAAGCTCTTTATATTGGCAACGAGCGCCTCGACGCACTGAGGATTGTGCGCGCCATCCAAGATGAAGAGCGGTTCCGTTGAGAGCACCTCGAAGCGCGCGGGCCAGCTCACGAGCGCGAGACCGGTGCGCAGAGCAGCGTCGCTTATTTCCCAGCCGCGCTTTCTCAGCGCCTCAACAGCCGCGAGCGCAACCGCGGTGTTTTTGAGCTGGTGCGCTCCCAGAAGCGGCAGGAAAAGATTCAGCCCCCGCCAGCGAAAATCCTGTCCCATCATGTCGCGGCCCAGAGGCTCTATTTCAGAGCTGTCGGCAAGGCTGAGCTCAACGCCTTTCTCTTTGCAAACCGCTCTTATAACTTCAAGCGCCTCTCCTTTAAGCTCGTAGCAGACCGCGCCGCAGCCGGGCTTTATTATTCCCGCCTTCGCTGAGGCTATCTCCGCGAGCGTATCCCCGAGATATTCCGTGTGCTCGAGACCTATATTAGTTATTACCGCGACCTCGGGCGCGTCTATTGCGTTCGTGCTGTCCAGCGCGCCGCCCATACCAACCTCAAGCACGACTATATCGCACAGCTTCTCTTTGAAATATGTAAGAGCGATGGCGGTGCTCAGCTCGAACTGACTGGGGTGGTCGCTCATCAAGTCCGCAGCGGCCTTGACGCGCTCTGTCGCGGCCGCGAGCTCTTCGCCCGAAATATGCTCGCCGTTCACCTGTATGCGCTCGCAAAAGCTTGTGATATGCGGAGAGACGTAGAGCCCGATGCGATAGCCCGCCTTCTTGAGCACCGAGGCCAGCATGGCGCAGGTGCTGCCCTTGCCGTTGCTGCCCGCTACATGGACGAACTTCAGGCTCTTTTGAGGGTCTCCAAGCCTGCTTAAAAGCTCGCGCGTGCGCTCGAGTCCCAGGCGCGTCGCGCTCCAGGTATAGTTCTCTATATAGGCTATGGCCTCTTTCTCGGTCATAGACGACGCTCCTCTTCTCTGATTCTTCCCGCGAATCATACAGCTCGCGGGTTCTGTTGCCCTTATCAGAAGCAATCCTAAAGCCAGAGTCCTGCTCGCCGCTGTCCAGCTTGCTTTTCGCCCCGATGCACTGCGGCGGGAACCGCTTCAGGCGCGCGGCTCTGCGATTTCAAGCGCCCTCTCGGCAGCCTTTATAACATGCTTCGCCAGTACGGCCGTAGTGACGGCTCCCACCCCGCCCGGAACGGGCGTTATGGCCGAAACTGTCGGCTCGACGGCGGCAAAATCCACATCGCCGCAGAGCTTACCCTCGGTGTTCATGTTAATTCCTACATCTATAACTATTTGCCCGGGTAAAACGCTCTGGGAGCTTACAACTCCCGCCTTGCCCGCTGCAACCACTAATATCTCCGCTTCCCTGCAAACAGAGGGCAGGTCTGCGGTCTTGGTGTGGCACATCGTAACCGTCGCGTTCCTCGCCTGCAGCAGCATGGAAACCGGCCTGCCTATAACCAGGCTGCGGCCTATGACTGTCACGCGCCTGCCTTCCAGCTCTATTCCGTAATAATCCAGCAGTTCTATACAGGCCGCGGCCGTGCAGGGCGGGTAGCCCGCGCCGCGCCCGCTTAACACGCCCGCCAGCGAAGAAGCCGTCATGCAGTCCACGTCCTTTTCCGGCAAAAGCAGCGCTGCAGCCGCCGCCTCTGTCTCCCTGTCCGAAAGTGGGCGGAACACAAGGCAGCCGTGTATCGTTTCGTCTTCGTTTATTTCTTTAATCGTATCGAGCAGCTTCTCTTTAGGGCAGTCCGCGGGCAGCGGAAAGCGCTTTACCGCTATGCCGATTTTGTCACAGCGCTTCACCGCGCCCGTCTCGTAGGCTATATCGCCGCCGCGCTCACCCGCGCGAACTATCGCGAGAGTCGGGATAATACCCTTGTTTTTAAGATCGGCGGCGCGCGCCACGAGCTGCTCTGTTATAGCCTCCGCGACCGGCGCGCCTTTCAGTATCTTTGCCATCAGCAGAACCTCCGGTACACATCCTCGTAGATCGCCTCGGCTATTCTCCAGTACTTCTCCGTAAGGCCGTCCACGCGCGCGTTTATCTCCTCGGCGTATTGCCTGTCGAGCATTGCCTTTGTATTTACCTTGACATTCACGGCCGCGCCGTACATCGCCCCCCAGCAGAGCGCGGCTCCGCAGCCCGCATCTGAAACGGCCAGCGCGCTGCCCTTTTCGGCGAAGCCGCGCTGCAATTCAATGGCCTCGCAGCACAGCTCCAGTATCTCAAGCGGAACCTCCGCCGCCACGCGCAGGCAGCTCTCCATTATTTCTTCTCGCATCGGGTCGTCTTTAGGTATGCCGTAGGCCTTGGACAAGGGCTCGAATGCCTCTGCGTCCCTTTCAACGCAAGTCAGCAGCTTTGCGCGAAGCTCATCCGCGCGCTTTATCAGCGCCCTTATATCCTCCTCGACGGCGGCATATTTCTCCTTGCCTATAGTGAGATTTCCTACCATAGAGCCCAGCGCCGCGCCCACAGCGCCCGCGAGGGCCGAGGCTCCGCCGCCGCCCGGAACGGCGGATTTTGAGGCGAGCAGCTCGCTGAATTCTTTACAGCTTTTTTCTGTAAGCTTTTCCATTGATTCTCCTGGTGGGTTTTGTTATGGCGCTGTTAGCGTTTTAAGGGCTTTTATGCTTCGCATGGTCAAGTGTTTTCTTTACTTTTCATGCCGAAAAGTAACAAAAGGCTTTTGCGGGGTTTGCGCGGACCCTCTTTTCCTTTAAGTTCAAGG
>JAUNBN010000017.1 GCA_030527085.1 Oscillospiraceae bacterium | reverse complement strand
CCTAAGGCCAATGTCATTAAGTCAGGGCAGCTCCCCCCGCCAGCGGCGGGGAGCTGCCCTGAAAAGCCCATGCTGTCGAGCTGAAACAATAGGGGTTGTAATTTAGTTTAATGACATTGGCCGAAAGCGGGGTACATACAGCGAAACCTTCACGCGGCGGGACACTCTACTTGTATTTGCGGTATTCAAAATCAAGCGTCCTTGTGCTAAAATTTGAGCAGAAGGGCGGTAGAATTATGTCTTTTGCGATAGAAACCCGGGATTTTTCCCTCTCCGAAACCTTGGAGTGCGGGCAATGCTTCAGGTGGCGCAGAATAGCTGAGAATAAATACAGAGGCATTGCAAATTGTGCGCTTCTCACGCTGACGCAGAGCGGCGCCAAGCTCGTCGTTGAGGGCGCGTCTCAAGAGAACTGTGAAAATTGGCTTAAGGCCTATCTCTCGCTGGACGAACCCTACGAAAAATACAAGAGCCTGCTCTCAGAGGACGAAACACTCAAAACGGCTATCGGCTACGCGCCGGGAATAAGGGTCATGAAGCAGCCGCTCTGGGAGACGCTGATAAGCTTTATTATATCTCAGAACAACAATATAGCGCGCATTATGCGCATAGTAGACTCGCTCTGCCGCCATTTCGGCGAGGATTTGGGCGGCTTCTTCGACTTCCCGACTCCCGCGACTCTGGCGGCGCTGAAAACTGAGGACTTAAGCCCGCTCGTCTGCGGCTACCGCGACGTCTATATAATAGACGCGGCGCAGAGATACGCCGCTGGAGAAATCGACGAAGCTTTTCTGCGCTCTGCCCCTCTTGACGAGGCGAGGCGGCAGCTGCTTTCTATCAAGGGCGTGGGCCCGAAGGTGGCCGACTGCGTCCTGCTCTTCGGCGCTCACCGCTTAGAGGCCTTCCCGCGGGACGTCTGGATAAAGCGCGCAATGTCCGCTCTCTTCCCGGACGGTCTGCCCGAGAGCGCGCTGCCCATAGCGGGCATAGCTCAGCAGTACATCTTTCATTACGCAAGAAAATCCGGCGTTTTTGATTGAATAATGCCGGATTGTCTGTGTACCTGGGGAGTGTCCAATCGCATGGATTTTGCCGTAATATCCCCCGGCCAAAGATAAGCGCGCCTCGCAGAAGAATGCCTGCGGGGCGCGCTTATTTGAACGATGCGTGCGCTCCGTTCGCGCGGAATCTGCGCTCACGGAACACTCTCTAAATGCTTAGTAAGTTGGCAAAATCGAATCTGAAGCACAGGAATACTGCGCTAAAACGCTCTATCGGAGCGTTCTCAGCATTCCCGGCAGCCTTTCAGCGCACCACCGGGAAGTCGGTGAATACCCACTTGTTGCCCGTGTATTCGTAGGGGAAGTCGAACTCCTCGTAGCCGGTCACGGCGAAATCAGCGTCCGGGTCGAGTATTTCTACCCTTACCTTCAGAATTATCCTGCTGTCGCTCTCGCGCTCTACGGCCAGGGTCTCCTCGCCTTTGAAGATATCGGAGCCTCGCGCGCCCTCACGCGTGTAGAGCTCGCCGTTTATCTCTACGTAACCGCTCTCGGCGAGGAAGGCGTCTATCACCTCGTCGCTGAACAGCGTTTCGAGGTAGGCGCGCAGCTCGGCGAGCGTGGAAAACCGCAGGACCTTGCAGTAGCCCTCGTTGCCCTCGTACTCAGTGGCGGTTGCGGGGTCGGTTTCGAGCGCCAGCATTCTGAACCACCAACTCGCCTCGGTGGCTTCCTGATATGCCTGCTCTACCTCTTCGTCGGTGGGCTGGGGTATTGCGGGCTCTGCGCTTTCGGCGCTTTCAGCCGCTTCACCGGAGGTTTCCGGCTCCTGCGCGGGCTGCTGCGAAGCTCCGGTACAGGCCGCGAAGCAGAAGATCGCAAGCGCAAGAACACAAATCAGCGTGATTTTCTTCATCTCTAACTCCTTTTCTTGCTGCGCTGCCGGGGCGCGGCAGTTTTATACTTGTTTTGCCTTGCAGGGAAGCTATATGGCCTTTTTCAGCTCCTCCTCGAACTCATTGAGCTTGCCGAACTCGTTTTTAATGTTTTCGTAAAGCTCGCCGTAATCGCCGCGCTGCTGTCCGCCGCGCAGGGGCTCCACTATTTTTTGTACGGCTTCAAAAAGAGGCCTGATTCCCATGTTTTGAGCTACTCCCTTGAGCGTGTGGGCGGCCTCAAAGGCACGGTTTAAATCTCCGTCCTCCAGAGCCCCTCCGAGAATCTCGAGGTTTTCGTCCTTCAAAAGCATTCCCAGCAGCTTTAAATACATCTGCGCGCTATCCATAAAGCGCTCGCGGGTGCCCTCGTAGTCCACGCCGTATTCTTCGAATATTCCTTTAAAGCTCTCCAATATAAAAGCTCTCCAATTGTAAGTTCAGTTTTTTATCAGGGATTGCCCCAATTGCGCGCTTTTCCCGCTGTATTTTACCCCGCCTTCGGCGGGGTAAAGAATTAAGTGAGGTTTACCTGAGGCTCTGCGGCCTTCGCTTTATTATCATTCAGAATAATCCTTTCAAAATCCTCAAGAGGCATGGGCCTGGCGTAGTAATAACCCTGAACATAGTCGCAGCCCAGCTCGCGCAGCCTTTCGACCTGCCTCTCGTTCTCGACCCCCTCGGCCACTACGCCAAGGTTCATCCAGCTGGCAAGACCCATAATAAAGTTGAGTATGCCCTCCTTGGAGAGCTTATGCTCGTCGCTCTGAATAAATCTCATATCCAGCTTTAATATATCTATCGGCAGTTCGTTGAGCATATTCAGCGAGGAGTAGCCGCTGCCGAAGTCGTCCATCTCAATTATGAAGCCCAGCTCCCTGAGCCTCGAAACCGTTTCTATTATCTGCGCGGGATTTTCTGTGTAGGCGCTCTCGGTGATTTCTAGATGCAGCCTTTCGGGGTGCAGGCCGTGTCTGTCCACTATCTCCTTTAAAAGCTCCGGCAGACGAGCTTTATAAGCGTCCGCGCGGGAGACGTTCACCGAAATAGAAAGAGGCTTTCGGCCCTCCTCATCCCATTTGTGCATTATTTGGCAGGCTCTCTCCCAAACGAAGGCGTCAAGAGTTGTTATAAAGCCGTTTTTCTCAAAAAGCGAGATGAAATCGTTCGGGTACTGCATCCCCCACTGAGGGTGGTTCCAGCGCACCAGCGCCTCCGCGCCGGAGAGCGCGCCGTCGGCGACGCGGTATTTGGGCTGCAAATGGATATCGAACTGCCCCGAGGCCAGCGCGGACTCCATGCTGTCCGTTATCGCCTGCTCGCGAATGAGCCTTCCGCGCAGGACGTCGTCGTAGACGGCGTAATTCTGGCCGTAGTGCCCCTTAATGCCGTCGGCAGCCAGCAGCGCGCGGTCGCACATCTGCTCTATGGATACGCTGCGGTCGTCAATTATGTAGACCCCGAACTTCATGGAAATATTCTTGATTTGCGAAAAGCTGTTGACCTCCTCTACTATTTGGTCGAAGACCTGATAGTCGAAGTGGCCGAGCTCCGCAAGACACACAAACTGATCGGCATAAAAGCGGCCCATAATGCCGTGCTTATCCAGCAGGCCGCGGCAGATATCGGCAACTCCCTTTAAGAAGCGGTCGCATTCCTGCGTTCCGAAGGCGTCGTTTGTCAGCTTGAAGTTTTCGATATCCGAGCAAACGAGCACATATTCCTTTGTGGGGTTTTGCTGCAGCAGCTCTCTGCCCTTTGTAAAGAAATATTCCTTGCTGAAAAGCCCGGTAAGGCGGTCGTATTTAAAAAGGTTTACCATCGCCGCGGTCTCGCGAAGGCGGATTATGCTCGCTACTCTGTGCAGTATGACCTTGGGTTTATAGGGCTTGGAGATGAAGTCCGTAGCGCCGTGGGAGAGCGCCGTGACCTCGTCGGCCTCGGCGTCGTTCTGCGTGGTTACTATAACGGGTATAGAATAGAGACGGGGGTTCTTTTTTACTATCGAAAGAAAGGTGTAGCCGTCCATGACCGGCATGATTATATCCAGCAGGATAAGGGAGATCTCCTCGCTGTGCTCCTCGAGCAGCTTGAGTGCCTCCTCGCCGTTTCCGGCCTCGTAAATATCATATTCGGAGGACAAGACACCGACCAAAAGCGCGCGGTTTATTTCGTTATCCTCAACTATAAGCAGTTTCTTTCGATCCGGCATAGTGAATAACTCCCCGATTTGCTGTTAAACGTCGTTAAATCAGGCGCTCTTTATCAGCTTGTTGTACTTTTCGTGAAATAAGCTTATCATAATGCTGTAAATTTTACAAGTTTTAGCCGGTTTTTTCAGCGTTTTTTTAAGCGCAGCGTCCCGCGCGCGTCTGAAGAGAGAAGGATACTGATTCCACGCCGAAGGCGCAAAACCACTTAAGAGCCTCTTCCGGTTCTCTGGGGCGGTAAGCGTGTAAAACACTGTATATCCCCGCGGTGGAACATTCCCTTTGCTGTTTCCCGGTAGCGCGACAGAGCCTCTTGTGATATACTGTCTTACAAAATTAATTCTCTTTGATTTCAGAAAGGCAGCTAATATATGATAATCAGGAACGCCAGGGTTTTAAGCGAGGACGGCGGCTTTAAGCAGGGTGATATTTTCATTGAGGGAGGGCGTTTTTCCGAAGCCCCCTCCGGCGGCGAGACGCTGAACGCGGGAGGCTGCTACGCGCTGCCCGGACTTATTGATATACACTTTCACGGCGCGGCGGGTTACGACTTCTGCGACGGCACCCCCGAGGCTTTAAGGGCGATAAGTGCCTATGAGGCCTCGCAGGGTGTAACCGCCATCTGCCCCGCAACCGTGACACAGCCCGAGGACGCGCTGATAAGGGCCTGCGAAAACGCCCGGGCGCTCAAGGGCAAGCTTGAGGGGGCCGAGCTCGTCGGGATAAATCTTGAGGGGCCGTTTATTAATAAAGAAAAAAAAGGGGCGCAGAACCCCGACTACATAAGGGACCCGGATATCGCCATGTTCGAGCGGCTTCAGGCGGCCTCGGGCGGACTTATAAAGCTCTGCGATTTGGCGCCCGAGCTCGAGGGAGCCATGGACTTTATCCGGCGCTTTAAGGACGAGCTTGTAATCTCGCTGGCGCATACCTCGGCGAATTACGAGACGGCGCGCGCCGCCTGCGAGGCGGGAGCTTCCCACCTCACCCACCTCTTCAACGCCATGCCTCCCCTTCTGCACCGCGACCCCGGCGTTATCGGCGCGGCCTCCGAGGCAAACTGCGAGGCGGAGCTTATAGCCGACGGCATACACGTCCACCCCAGCGCCGTGCGCGCGGCGCTGCGCCTCTTCGGCGAGGATAAGGTAATATTCATAAGCGACAGTATGCGCGCCGTGGGCCTGCCGGACGGCGACTACACCCTCGGTGGCCTTGCCGTTAAGGTAAAGGGCCGCCTCGCCACGCTCGAGGATGGCACCATAGCGGGCAGCGCCACTCCCCTTTTGGGCTGCCTGCAGACCGCCGTAAGAGATATGGGCATACCGCTCGAGACGGCGGCGCGCTGCGCTTCGGAAAACCCGGCGCGCTGCATAGGCGTTTTTGAGGAGCGCGGTAGCATAAGCGTCGGCAAGGCAGCCGACCTCATTTTGCTGGACGAAAATCTCGAGCTCAAAAATGTTATACTGAAAGGCAGGGTATATTGCTGATATGTGGTTTGCCTTCACTCTGGCGGCCATCCTCTGCTGGAGCGGCTCCGATTTGTTTTCCAAGCTCGGCTCCGCCCCCGAGGACAAATACAGCCACCTAAAACTAATCTGCGCCGTAGGGCTGGTCATGGGCCTGCACGCGCTCTGGGTAATCTTTATTGACGGTTTTGACTATGAGCTTAAAAGCTTAATAATCTATCTGCCCGTTTCGGCGCTATATATCGTTTCCATGCTCTTCGGCTATATAGGCCTGCGCTACCTTGAGCTCTCCTTGAGCTCGCCGGTCTGCAATTCCTCGGGCGCGCTCGTAGCCTTACTCTGCTTTTTCTTTTTGAATCAGAGCATGAGCGGCCCCCAGCTCGCGGCGGTCGTTTCCATCTGCGCGGGTGTGCTGCTGCTGGGAGTGCTGGAAAGGCGGCGCGGCACTGAGGAGCTTTTGAAATTCTCCGGCGAAGTCCCGGGCAAATATGTTAGAGGACTTAAGGCCCTCGCGCTGCCCATACTCTACTGCATACTGGATGCGGCGGGCACCTTCGCGGACGCCTACTACCTAAACTACCGCCTCGACGAGGAGAGCGCCAATATCTCATACGAGCTCACCTTCGCATCAGCCGCGCTGCTCTGTTTTATCTATGTTTTTATCGTAAAACGCGAGAGACTCTTTTCGGGCGGCGGACGCTTTCGCCTCACAGCGGCGGTTTTTGAAACAGCGGGACAGTTCGCCTATGTGTTCGCGCTCTCAGGCAACGCGATAATCGCCGCGCCAGCAATAGCCTCCTACAGCGTTTTTTCCGTGCTCTGGTCGCGGCTCTTCTTAAAAGAAAGACTGCCGGGAAAATACTATATAGCCATAGGTCTGGTGCTGGCGGGAGTCGCGGCGCTGGGAATCTGGGGAGAATAAGGAGTTTTTATGAAGTCGGCTTTTGAAAAACTTGAGGCTTTCTGCTCACGCTGGTACTCCCCCTTTGTCTTTCTGCTCGCGGCTACGGCTCTCATACACTGCATAATAGAGCCGGGAAGCAAGGACGACGCTGTTTACGCGAGCTATCTTTTCGAGCACGGCAGCGGACTTAACTATCTTATTTCCGATTACCACGCCTGGTCCTCGCGGCAGGTGATAGAGTCGGTACTGATTTATATTATCCACTTCAAAGTACTCTGGGCCGTGTTCGACACGCTTATCTTCACCCTCGCGGCCTTTTCCGTCTCCTATATCTGCGGCACGCTGAAAGACCTTCGTATAAACCGCTGGATATGTCTCTTTGCCCTGGTCTATCCCTTTGCGGATACGGGAACGGCGGGCTGGGTGGTCACGACGGTCTATTACATCTGGACGATGTCGCTTTGCCTGATTTCGATAATACCCGTGGCCAAGATAATGCGCGGCGAGAGGATATGCGGCTGGGAATATCCGCTTTATGTCTTAGCGCTGCTCTTTTCAGCAAACATCGAGTTCTGCACGGCCATACTCATCTGCGTCTACGGCGTTTTCGCCCTTATAGCGCTGAAGAAGAAGCTGCCTTACAAGTTTATGCTCGCGCAGACGGCCCTGCTTTGCGCGATGATGGTCTACATCTTCACCTGCCCGGGCAACGAGATGAGGCGCGTTAACGAGACGGCGGGCCAGTTCCCCGAATTTGACACGATACCCCTCTGGCAGAAGTTCGAGATGGGCTATTCCTCCACCTGGTACGAGTTCATAATGCAGCCCAACTTCTTCTTTTTGGCCTTCGCGCTGCTGCTGGCGCTGGCGGTCTTTTCGCTGAATCGCTCAAACGCGCTGCGCGGCCTTTCCTTAGCGCCGCTGACGGCCTCGGCAGCCTTCGGAATAGTCGCCTCCACAAATTCCTTTATAGCCCCCTCGCTCTCGCTCATAAGCGGCGCGCTTACTAAATACGGCACCTGGGTGGACACAGGCTCGCTCAAATCGCTTTTACCGGACATAATAATAACGGCGGTCTTCGCGAGCATCATAGCCTCGTTCTTCGCAGTTTTTGAAAAAAAAGCGGACGCCTGGCTCTGTTCCTTTGCCCTGCTTTTGGGCTTCGGCTCGCGCATGACCATGTCGCTCTCACCCACCATCTGGGTCTCAGGCTCGCGCACCTTTATTTATATGTATTTCTCCTTTATCGTCTGCGCGGCGCTCATCGCCCGCGAGTGGCTGAGACGAGAAAAGGGCGCGTCTTCCGGGGCTTTCGGCGCGGCGCTTTCCGCCCTTGCGGTTTTGAGCTATCTCGGAAATCTATACACGCTGGTTTGAGGATATTATAGAACAGGTAAAGACGACCCCGCAGGCGAATACCGCGAGGAAGCAAGGCACGAAATACGAGGGTGTTCGGCGATTTGCTGCTCCGGCGCCGCGAGCGTTTCAATATAACCCAAGCGCCCGCGCCCTCTTTTATAGCAAGGATTAATATGATTTTAGAATCAAATTCCATAGCTTTTTCCTATGGGGCCAACGTGGTCTTAAGGGATATAAGCTTCAAGCTCGACGAGCGCGACCGCGTGGGCGCCGTAGGCTACAACGGCTGCGGCAAGACCACGCTTTTAAATATACTCACAGGGGAATACTCCCCCTCCTCGGGCTCTATTTCCTTAAAGCGAAACGCCACGCTCGGCTACCTCAGGCAGACCGCGGGCCTGAACGATGCGAACAGCGTTTTGGCGGAGATGAAGAGCGCAAACAACGCCGATGAGCTTTTAGGGCGCATGAAGGAGCTGGAGCGGGCTTTAAGCCGCGAGAGCTCAGAGGAGCTCTTGGAGGAATACGAGAGCGTGAGCGCGCGCTACGAGGCCATAGACGGCTACAAGCTCGACTACAACGCCCGGCGCATACTGGCCGGAATGTCCTTCGGCGGCGAGGCTCTGGAAAAGAAGGTGGGCGTTCTCAGCGGCGGCGAGCGCACCCGTCTGGCGCTGGCCAAGCTGCTGCTGCAAAGCCCCGACCTGCTGGTGCTCGACGAACCCACAAACCATCTCGATTTGCCCACTCTCGAATGGCTGGAGGGTTTTTTAAAGGAATACCGCGGCGCGCTGCTCTTAGTCTCCCACGACCGCCGCTTTCTCGACGGAGTGTGTACGAAAATACTGGAAATACAAAACGGGGTTTCGCGCCTTTATCGCGGAAATTTCTCCGCCTACTTAAAGCAGAAGGCCGAGCGCGAGGAGCGCGAGGAAAAGGTCTACGAGCAAACGGTGAGGGAGGCCGAAAAGCTCAAGGACTACGCCCAGCGCAACATCGTGCGCGCCACTACCTCGAAGATGGCCAAAAGCCGCCTTAAAATGCTCGACAGGCTCGACCTCACGGTACCCGAAAGCTCCCGCCACGTTGATGTTAAGTTCGAGATAGTACCCGCCTCCGAGCCCTATAAGGAGGTGCTCACAGTAAAAGATGCCCGGCTCGACGCGGGCGGGCGCTGTATCGTAAAAGACCTGAATTTCACGATGCTCAGAGGCGACCGCCTGGCCGTAATAGGCCCGAACGGCGCGGGCAAGACCACGCTGCTGCGCTCAATAAGCGGCAAGCTGCCTCCGAAAAAGGGCAGCGTGCGGCTGGGCGGCGGCGTGAAGCCGGGGGTGCTCGAGCAAAATCTCTACTCAATTCGGGCCAAGAACCCGCTTGAATACATCTGGGGGCTCTATCCGAAAATGGAGCAGCTCGAGATACGCTCGCTGCTCGCCTCGGTGGGCTTTCGCGGCGAGGATGTATTTACGGACTGCGCGGGACTTTCCGGCGGGGAGCTGGCGCGGCTGGGACTCGCGCGCCTCGCGCTCGAGAGGCCCAATTTTCTGGCGCTCGACGAGCCTACAAACCATCTTGATATTTATTCAAAAGACCTGCTCTACGAGGCGCTGCGCGGCTATAAGGGTACGCTGCTCGTTATAACCCACGACCGCTATATGATGCAGGAGCTGGGCTGCTCGATTTTACTTATAGAAAACTCAAGCTGCTTCTTTTTCGAGAGCTACAACGATTACCTGAAATCCCGCGAGGAGGGCGGCGGCAGCTCGCAGTATTCCCCAAGCTCCCAAAAACAGGATTCAAAGCCCGCGGACGAGGCGCTAGAGAGCGCGAAAAAGGCGGTGGCCAGCGCCAAGGAGCAGCGCCGCCTGAGGGCGCTCGAGCGCGAGCGCAGAAGCTTTGTTGAAAACCGCCTTGAGGAGCTTGAAAGCGAGATTTACGAGCTCAACGAACAGCTCATGGAGCCGGAAAACGCCAGCGATTCCCAAAAGCTCACGGAGATAAGCGAGCTTTTGGAAGAGCGCCGCAGGGAGCTCTCCGAGCTCGAGGACGAGTGGCTGGAGTTTTACAGCGAGTGAGGCGAAAACCCGCGCAGCTAAGCGTGGGTTTTCTGCTGCGCAGGATTTCTCGACTCGGTTTTCGGCGGCAATTATTTGTTTCGCCGCTTTTTAATTCGCCAACTCTTCAAGAATACCGTAATCGAACAGGGAGATATTGCCCAAGTCCCCCTTAAAATAATCCTCTCGGCTGACATATCCGAATAGAGGAAGCGCATCTATGTTTTTCTCATCAAGATAGAGTACGCCCAGCTGAATGATGTAACCGTTCTCAGTTGAGCCGCGGGGAATGGGAGAGATTGCAAGGCCAATACTCGGTTCAATGTTGTCGAACTGTGAGGCAAAGTCATATCGCGGTGTTAGGTCAAAGTTTATTACTCCCTCTGAGAAATCAACTGTGTTCTGCCAATAAACTGAGCCCTGCAAAGAACTGTCAGCATCAATAATGAAAGCAGTATTCGTATAGGAGTCCACAAAGAAGTGGTCGGAAGGATAGAAAGCGTATTTCAGCTCGTTTTCCAACTCAGTAAGCGTCCAGTCGCCGAGAGAGAGCTCAACTACGTCATGCTCAAAAAAGCTGCTAAGCTCGTGATTATAATCGCTTATACCTCCCTCTTTCTTTTCCGGGACGCTGGCTCGTCTCAGTAAAAGTGAATCCGCACTAAGACCAATGACACAATAATCACTCCTGTATACATCCAGGGTTGTCAGTTTTTCAACCTTACCCTTCTCAAAGTCAATCTTGCCTGCATACGCGCTTCTTTCGGGCTGTGACTCATTCTCATAGAGAAGGCCGTAAAGACTGCCCTCACTGTCTGAAAGTAAAAATCCGAAAGCAATAGTCGTGTCAGGCGCGCAGACGACTTCTTCGGGATTTTCCAAGTCGTCGGGCTTAAAGCGCATAAAGGTGTATGTTTGCGTGTACTCGCCATTTGCACCCAGTGAATCGTTCGCACTTAAACAATAGTAATAATTGGGCGTGGCAAAATTCCTCCCCTCAATGGAGCTGAAATAATTCTCATTCATGATTTCAGCCTCCATTGTCTGAAGATTGAAATGCCACAGAAAGCGTTCGTCGCCGTTTAATGTGCCCCTTTGAAAACTGTTTGGGACCATAAGAACGCCGTTTGCGGAAGCAGTCAGCTCAAGCCAAATAAAATTGACTCTATAAGCAAGGGAAAGGCTCAAGTTTGCGGGCGCGTCGCTCCCTGTCACACCGGGAGCATCGTTTGAAGCGCAGCTTGGAAGAAACAGAACAGGCAGCATAGTGAGCAATAATAAGAGCTTTTTCATAAGCGGTAATTTGCCTTTCTTCAAAGCTTAAGGTTTAGGGGAGTGTCCCGCTGCGTGGGTTTTTCGCTGTCTTTCCCCCGACGGAGGCGGGGGAAAGACAGCACATTACACGCTTATAGACCCTCTCAGGTTTAGCGGCAAACTGATTCTAAGCCCTAAATGCGAACGAATTTCGAACAAATGAGGGAGAGTACCCCGATTGCGCGCTTTTTCCCCTTGTCCCTCGCCTTCGGCTAATGTCATTAGCAGGGTGTTCTTCCCCCGCAAGCCAAGAGGCTATTACAAAGGCGAAAGCAGCTGAAAGTCCACGCGATTGATAATAAAAAGACCCGCACTGCGGCAAAAGCGCCTCAATGCGGGTCTTTGTTTGGGAGTGTCCCGTCGCGCGAGTTTTTGCTGTCTCACACTCTTGCCGGCTGCTCCCTTTGTTTTGTTTTAAGCTCACTGCGTTCTCGGCCTACCCTACGCTTTCAAGACGGTCCATGGCCGCCTTTGACATCATATCTACCTTCGCGCGCGACTCCTTGGCGCTCTCGGCCCTGGCGTAGAAATAGAGCTTCAGCTTAGGCTCCGTCCCCGAGGGGCGCAGGACGTACCAGCTCCCGTCCGTCAATACAAATTTTACGACATTGGAGGGCTCTATATCCCCGTAGCCGTCCTTGTAGTCTATTACCTCGGCGACGCTCTCGCCGCCGATAATTTCGGGGTATTCCTCCCGGTAGGCGGCCATCATGCGCTGGATTCGCTCAGCACCCTCAACGCCGTCGAGCACGAGGGAGATGTGTCCCTCGCTGTAGTAGCCGTATTCTTTAAAGAGCTCCTCAAGCACGTCCATGAGGGTCTTGCCCTGCTTTTTGTAGAAGGCGGCGGCCTCTATCAGCAGCATGGCGGCGCTTACTCCGTCCTTGTCGCGCACCTGCTCGCTCGCCGCGTAGCCTATGCTCTCCTCATAGCCGAAGAGGTATTCGTAGCCCAGCTCGTGCAAAAGAGGTATGCGCCCGCAGATATTCTTGAAGCCCGTGAGTGACTCGAACATCCTGACACCGTAGCGCTCGCAGATGGCCTTGCCCATATCGCCTGTGACTATAGATTTTACCATCGCGCCGTTTTCGGGCATCGTCCCGGCCTTCTTGCGCCCCTCGAGCAGGTAGTTTATCAGAATTACGCCCACCTGATTGCCGTTGAGCGGTATATAGCCGCCCCCCTTGCCCGCAAGCTCTATGGCCAGACGGTCGCAGTCGGGGTCGGTGGCTATGAGCAGCTGCGCGCCTACAGCCTCGCCCAGCTTTTCGGAAAGCGCGAAGGCCTTAACGTCCTCGGGATTGGGATAGCCCACCGTGGTGAAGTCCGGGTCGGGGTCCTCCTGCTCCTTTACTATATGAACGTTCGTAAAGCCGCGCTCGGCCAGCACCGTTCTTACCGGTATGCTGCCCGCGCCGTTCAGGGGCGTGTAGACCGCGCAGATGGTTTTGTCCAGCGCCTCGCCGTCGTTTACGGCCAGCGACTTTACCAGCTCAAGATACTTGCGGTCCATCTCCTCCGAGATGAGCTCTATAAGGCCCTTGGTTCTCGCCTCCTCGAAGTCCATGGTCTTGACGCCGGAAAACATATCCACGGCGTTTATCTTCTCGGTCATCGCGTCTGAGACTTCGCTGCCGACCTGCGCGCCGTCCTCCCAGTAGACCTTATAGCCGTTGTACTCCT
>JAUNBN010000248.1 GCA_030527085.1 Oscillospiraceae bacterium | reverse complement strand
AGCAGTGCGGCTTTCTGGAGTTGGCGGGCCGCGAGCGCCTCGCCATAATCGCGCCCGAGCACCAGTATATAGAGGAGGCGACTATGGACGACGCCGACTCCCCCTCTGGCAAAATCGCCATGCTGGCGCGGGCAGTTGAGTACATGCTCGAAAAATACCCCTTTTTGGACGCGAGCCGCGTCTATCTCACGGGCTTCTCGCGCGGGGCTATGAACGTCTGCTCGCTGGCGCTCTTTAAGCCGGAGCTCTTCGCGGCCGCGGCTCCCCTCTCGGGCCTGGGGCTGGCGGGAATGAGCCCTAAAGAAAACGACATAACTCTCAAGCGCTGGATAGACCGGCGCAGGAAAACACAAGGACGGCCGGTCGCTTTTCTGCCTGCCTACATACATTTGGGCGGGCAAGACGGCGTTTTTACCGAGAACCGCGGGCTGCGCTCAAATCTGAATCCCGGCGGCGAGGGCGGCGCGGCGGAGGCTCTGGCGGCCTTTCGCCTGCTCAACGATTTAGAGGCAGCTCCCGCTCTCGATTTCGAGGCCCACCCCTTCTGGGGCTTTCCGCTCGAGGATTTGCGAAGCGAGCGCGAGCGCGACGCGGAGTTTGAGCGCGGCTGTTTGAAGAACCGCGAGGGTGTGGAGCTGCTGCGCTTCGAGCGGCCGTCGGGCTTCGGGCACGCCTTTTACCCCGGCTATGCCCGCCGCGCCTGGGACTTTATGAGGCGCTTTTCCCGCGACAGAGCGAGCGGCGCTCTTATAGCCGAGGGCTTCGGCAAGGTTTATTGCGCGACGAGCGACTACGGCGAGATACTCTCTTTAAGAGCGCCCGCGCCCGCTCTCGAGAAAGCGCCAAGGGGCGAGGAGCTCAAGGACAAGCTGGAGGGCGCGCTCCTGGGCCGACTCGCGGGCTGCATTCTCGGCGTGCCGGTGGAGATGTATTCCGTCTCCCTGATGGAGGATTTGGCCCGCCTCACAAACACGCCCTTCCCCCCGACGGACTACTGGGAGGACGTGCTGCGCCCGGATGATATACAGTACAATGTCTCGCCGAGATATGAGTACGCGAAAAAGAATCTGCGCGGCGTCCCGGTGGACGACGACATAGCCTACACGCTCATCGGCCTGCTGTTGATGGAGCGCTGCGGCTTCGATTTCACTGCAGAGGACGTGGCGCAGCTCTGGGACGAGCTTGTCACCATAGCCTGCACCGCCGAGGAGGCCGCGCTCAAAAACTACAGAAGCGGCGTTCGAGCCTCGCGCGCCGCCGACATTAACAATCCCTACGACGACTGGATAGGCGCGATGATACGCAGCGACCCCTTTGCCTGGGCGAGACCCGGCGATCCCGAGCGCGCCGCGAGAATGGCCTTTTACGACGCCAGCTTCTCCCACCGCGCGGGCGGCATCTACGGCGAAATGTTCTGGGCGGCGGCGCAGTCCGCGGCCTTCTGCGCAAAAAACGCCGAGCAGGCGCTGAGGGCGGGTCTCGCGCAGATACCCGAAGGCTCCCGGCTTTTCGCCGACCTCGTCTGGGCGCTCGAGAGCGCCCCCTCGCTGAAGGACTGGCGCGAGGCGCGCCGCGCCGTGGACGAGCGCTTCAAAGGCATGAGCGAGGTTCACACGAACAACAACTCCTGCCTTGCCGCCTTCGGCCTGCTGCTGGGCGGCGGCGACTTCACCAAAACTATTTCGATAACCGTAGCGATGGGGCTGGATAACGACTGCACCGCCGCCACCGCGGGCAGCCTCGCGGGGGCTCTCTTCGGCAAAAAGAAGCTCTCACCGCACTGGTACGAACCCTTCGGCGACGAGATAAGAACTTATCTTAAGGGCTTCGAGCGCTTCAGCATAAAGGAGGTGGCCGAGCGCTTTTTCCGCCTGGCCTCGCTCTGATTCTCTCTGAGAACGGCGGTTCTGCCCGAGCAGAGCGCGGGCTTAAGGGGAAAGCGTCAAAATCTCCGCGCGGCGGGACACTCCCGAAATTCCCTATTCCCTTTTCAGCTGTAAAATTGTATAATAGTTTTAATTATATGCTTAACGCGCTTTTTACCGCGCTATACGGGGCGCAGTTCTTCCCGGCCTCGCATCGGGTGCGGCGCTCTCGACTTTTAAAAAACGCAAGCACAGGCAAAAGGGCAGAAATATGGAAGTAAAGCCGGGCGGGACAAGCGGCCGCTTTCCCGCAAAAACAAAATGGCTCCTTATTACTATAGTCGCGTTGGTGATTATAGCCTTTTTGCTGTTCATAAGAGCC
>JAUNBN010000247.1 GCA_030527085.1 Oscillospiraceae bacterium | reverse complement strand
GAACCCCCTTTTTTTTGCAATTTTACCATACATGCGCCTTTAGCGCAAAACCCAAAACCGCGCAGGGCGCCTCTTTTTGCGTGCTTTTCGCTGTTCCCGCGCCGAAGGTGGAGCAGTATTAAACACCCGCTTTCAGACCGCTCTGCGCAGCGCGCCTTTATTGCTTTTTTTAAGCGCAGCGGTTATTATTTCCCTGTAAGTCCTTTATTGAAATACACTGTGAACGGAGGCCGGAGGCATGGAAGCAAAAACACCCCGCGAGCTGCTCGGAGCGCGGCGCTACCCCGGCCGCGGGCTACTGCTTGGCCTCGACGGGCGGGGGCGCGCCGCCGCTTCATATTTCATAATGGGGCGCAGCGAGAACAGCCGCAACCGCGTTTTCGCAAGAGACGGCGAGGGAATAAAAACCGAGGCGGCCGACCCCGCGCACCTGAGCGACCCCTCTCTCATAATCTACCGGCCGCTCGCAATTTATGAAAACAAGCTTATTGTCACCAACGGCGACCAGACCGAAACTGTTCTTGACTATTTAAAGTCGGGCGAGAGCTTTAAAGCGGCGCTCGAAACCCGCGATTACGAACCCGACGCGCCGCACTACACCCCGAGAATTAGCGGGCTGCTGGAGCTTGGCGCCGCGCCGTGCTGCCGTCTCTCGATTTTGAAGGCGGGACCTGAACTCAAGTGCGAGCGCCTGTTTTGGGAGTTCGAGCTTTCACGGCCGGGCGAGGGCTTCCTGCTGCACACCTATGAGGACGAGGGAGAGCCCCTGCCCTCCTTTGAGGGCGAGCCGCGCAGGGTAAGAATAGAGGGCGGTGCGGAGGCCTTCGCAAAAGAGGTCTGGGAGTCGCTCGACCCCGAAAACCGTATCTCGCTTTATGTAAAATTTATAGACTTGAAAGGCTTTTCCTCTGAGGATTTTCTCATAAACAAATATGAAAAGGCGTAGGCAAAAAGCATGAAAGAATTGGCTTTGAAATACGGCTGCAACCCGAACCAGGTTCCCGCGAGAGTTTTTACAACTTCGGGTGAGCTGCCCTTCGAGGTGCTCTGCGGCCGGCCGGGCTATATCAACCTGCTGGACGCGCTGAACTCCTGGCAGCTCGTGAGAGAGCTCAAAAGAGTCTGCTCGCTGCCCGCGGCGGCTTCTTTCAAGCACCTGAGCCCTGCCGGAGCCGCCTTCGGCCTGCCGCTCGACAGCACCTTAAAAAAGATGTACTTCGCCGAGAAGCTGCCCCTCAGCCCCCTCGCCTGCGCCTACGCGAGAGCGCGCGGCGCGGACCGTCTGAGCAGCTTCGGCGACTGGACAGCCCTCTCCGACATCTGTGACTTCGAGACCGCCTCGCTCATTCGCCATGAGGTCTCGGACGGCGTTATAGCCCCGGGCTACACCGCCGAGGCCCTGGCTCTCTTAAAGGAAAAGCGCGGCGGTTCTTACAACATTATAGAGATAGACCCCCTCTACGATCCGCCCGAAAGGGAGGTGCGGGAGGTCTTCGGCCTCAGCTTCGAGCAGCGCCGCAACGACTGCCTTATTGACGAGGGCGCGCTTTCCAATATCGTGACCGCTAACAAGGCTTTAAGCGAGGAGCAGAAGCGCGATTTGCTGCTCTGCCTCGTCTCGCTGAAATACACTCAGTCAAATTCGGTCTGCTACGCTGCGAACGGCCAACTCATAGGCGTGGGCGCAGGTCAGCAGAGCCGCGTCCACTGCACCCGCCTCGCCGGAGACAAGGCCGACCGCTGGCAGCTGCGCCGCCACCCTAAGGCGCTCGCCCTGCCTTTCAGGGAAGGGCTTGGCCGCCCCGAGCGCGACAATGCCGTAGATATTTATCTTTCCGTCGAGAGCGGCGAACTGCTCGAGGGCGATAATTGGAGAGCGGTTTTCAGCGAGAGACCCGAGCCCCTTTCGGATGCTGAAAAGAGAGAGTGGCTAGGCTCCGTTAGCGGCGTTTCGCTGGGCAGCGACGCCTTTTTCCCCTTTGCGGACAATATCGAGAGGGCGCGCCGCAGCGGCGTTTCGGCCATAGTCCAGCCCGGAGGCTCCGTGCGCGATGGGGAAGTAATCGCCGCCTGCGACCACTATGGCATCGCAATGGCCTTTTGCGGTATGAGACTCTTTCATCACTGAAAGGCTTTTGATACTTTCTTTATAGAAAGTATCGCAAAGAACGCTTTCAACGCCTGGGCGTTGAAAGCCCGCCGCCCTTCGGGCGGCGGGCCCGGCGGCGTAGCCGCCCGGCGCAGTCTTCAGCGAAG
>JAUNBN010000246.1 GCA_030527085.1 Oscillospiraceae bacterium | reverse complement strand
ACGGTGGAATAACTGACAAGATTAATGGCGGCGACCAGTATGAGCATAACGGCGAATACGGATATCATTGCCGCGGCAATAAACCGCCAGCGCATTTTCTTCAGCACTTCAATTCCTCCAGTGAGTATCCCGCGCCCCGGACGGTCCTTATCTCGATATCCGAACCGAGCTGCTTGAGCTTTCGCCGCAGGAACCCGATATATGTCCAGACCACGTCAATTTCAGCCTCCGAGTCCAGGCCCCAGATCTTATCCATCAGGCGCTCGGAGGAAAACACATGGTGGGGATGGCGCATAAACAGCTCCATCATCTGATATTCCTTATTGTTTAGCCGGACCGATTTTCCGCCGTACGCCAGGGTGTACTGGTTGCAGTCGAGGGCGGTTTCGCCAAGGCTCAGTATAACGGGGGCGTAAGCCCCGCTGCGCCGGGTAAGGGCCTTGACGCGGGCGATAAATTCGCTGGTTGCAAAGGGCTTTGGAAGATAGTCGTCCGCGCCGGCGTTCAATCCGGCAACGCGGTCTTCGATATCACCCTTTGCCGTGAGGAAAAGGACAGGCGCGGCTATCCCCGCCTCTCTCAGCTTCGCCAGCACCTCCAGGCCGTCCATCCCGGGCATCATGATGTCAAGAACTATGCCGTCATAATCAGAGGCCATGGCATAGTCGACAGCGTCCGTTCCCGTGTGCACGATATCCACG
This sequence comes from Oscillospiraceae bacterium, assembly GCA_030527085.1. Classification (GTDB taxonomy): domain Bacteria; phylum Bacillota; class Clostridia; order Oscillospirales; family Ruminococcaceae; genus JAUNBN01. The sequence continues at coordinate 1,573 of JAUNBN010000246.1, read as the reverse complement.
CTGTATTTGCTGCGCTCCAACATGATTTTTAAAGCCTTGGCGATCCCGACCTCGTCTTCGGCTATCAATATACGCATTATATACCCCTCCAATCTTCCTGAGCTTAAGGCCTGAAGTTGAAACAGGCTTGAAATTACAAGCTGCCCGCGAAAAACGACGGCTCATGCCGTATAGGCAATTATAGCATATCCAGGCCTCCGTGTCATTGCCCGGCCGGCCTTCTTTTTGCGTTTTTCAACAATCTTGAGCGTTAAAAGATTAATTTAATTGCCTGCCGTTTCAATGTGTGATAAAATACAAAAAAACAGGATTACTGCACAGGCTGTACAAAATAATGGAAAGGGATGAGGGATATGACGAGCCAGCAAATTGAAATCATGCGTGAAAAGAATCCGTTCATGGCGCTCAACGACATCGTCTATGAGATATTGCTGCAGGAGATTATGAATTTCCGAATACAGCCGGGCAGCAGGATAAGCGAAAACAACATCGCAAAGGAGCTCGGCGTCAGCCGCTCCCCCGTAAAGGCGGCGCTGGAGAAGCTGCAGATAAAAAACTATATAACCGTGCAGAATAACCGCTACTACGCCGCGGTGTTTTCCAGCAGGGAATATGAAAACATAACCGACTTTGCCGTCATGCTCGACTCATACGCGGCGGGCGAGGCCGCGGTCAAAATCACGCCGGCGCAGCTTGAGGAGCTTTATTCCATGGGCCGCAGGCTCCAGAAGCTGTACAGAAGATCTATAGACGGCTGCGTCAGCTCCGGATATCATGAGCTGCTGGATACAGAGCTGGAGTTTCATACTTACATTGTCAAGGTTGCCGACAACGAACTGCTTACCGGGATATACGACGAGCTTAAATATAAACTGTTTCGTTATCGCGCCTATCTGCTTTTTAGCCCTCCGGCGGGCATATACGAGATGCTCGAGAACGACCATGTCGTGCTGTGCGACACTCTCAGCCTGGGCGACAGGGAGGTGGCCGCCGCGGCGGCTAAACGGCATCTGTCGATATCAAGGGCAGTCATCGCGCGTCATGGGCTCATGAATATGGTATGCGACGACAGGTGATGATTGAAACATGGCTCATTGACCGCCGGAAATTTCCGGCGGTTTTTGTTTTTAACCGGAAACGCCCTCGTGTACAGGGAAAAAGGTATTTTTTGTCTCAGCGGTATAAAAATCTGCGCCGATTTATTTTAAACATTGAATATAAATCTACAAAAAATAATTTTTGGCTCATTCTTTGACACAATTTAAATCGATAGAGTAAAATACAAACAATCTGTGAACATCTCTATTGCGAAGACAATTCCCGCTTCCCGGCTGGGGAGGAGAATCGTTCTCCGATATTGCGAGAGATTGAGTCTGTTTCTTGTCAAGTTAATACACTTTTTTCTCTCCAATCCCCATATGCCGTAAGGAATTGTTTTTTTTGATAATTCCTTACGATATATGGGGATTATTGTTTATAATTTAACAATATTTACATTTCCGATAATTTCGGTTCTTGGTTTTTGGCGATTTTGCACAAAATATGTGCTTAGGGGACTGTCAGGAAAGGCGGG
>JAUNBN010000245.1 GCA_030527085.1 Oscillospiraceae bacterium | reverse complement strand
GACAAAAAAGCAGCCTTAGGCTGCCGGTGAATCGACGTCATTTTTTAAGCGGCGTGATAAGAATCTCATCGGCGCCGTATTTTGATATCTGCTCTTTTAGGGAAAGCTCGAATAACAGCCTGCCCGTGTCCTCGTCCCATAAGCTGCGGTCTTCTTTGAACGCTGCAAGGATTTCTTCGGTGCTTTTCATTTTAAGCACCTCACCTTTTGTCATTTTATTCCCTCTATTGTTGAACGTACCTCTGCTTTCAGGCTGGCCAAGGTGTTTCAAGCAACTATTTTAGTCCAGACAGTCCATAACGTCCAGAAGGCTGTCGCAGCGGCGCTCGCAGAGCTTGAGTATCTCCGCCTCGGGCTCTATTGTGTCCGGCACGATTATGGCGCTCATGCCCGCCGCGTGCGCAGCCCTTATTCCGGGGGGTGAATCCTCCAGCACCAGGCAGCGCTCCGGAGGCGTTCCCGCCAGCTCGGCAGCCTTTAAAAAGATGTCCGGCGCGGGCTTTGTGTGCTCTACGAGCTCGCCGTAGACTATGGCGTCGAAAAACCTCGCCGCGTTAAGAGCTCCGAGAGAGGAATCGACCGCCTTTTTGATGTTGGAGCTGGCCAAAACTTTTTTTATGCCGCGCGCATCTATCGCTTCGATAAGCTCTAAAAAACCCTTTTTCAAGCGCAGTTTTCCCTCGGCCAGGGCGTCTTTGTAGCGCTTTTGATAGTCCGTCAAAAAGTTTGCAGTTCCCTTATATGAGGGGAAGAGTTCTTTTATGTACCCTTCAAAAAAATCCATGCCGCGGCCTATCATGGGGGAGTATTCCTCAAAACTCAGGTCTGAACCCTGCTCTCTGGCTATATCGCGCATAAGGCCGAAGGAGAGCATCTCGCTGTCTATAACCAGACCGTCCATATCGAAGATAACGCAGTCAAAGCGTGTCATCGCTTTTCCCCGCATCGTCTTTCTTTGCTCCCAGCCTTTCTGCCTCCTCGTCCTCGGGGGTCGAGCGCTCTACCGCGCGGACTATTCGCGCGAGCGCAAATCCGAAGGCCAAGCAGACGGCCATCTCCAGCACGCCGTTAAGGCCTATAAGCGCGGCTATGGCTCCGAGCGTCACCTGCTCTATCCCGATAAAGGAGAGGAAGCTACCGTCGCCGCCGAAGAACAGGAACAGCGCGCTCATGAACAATACGGTGTTCAGCGCCGCGCCCGAGAAGCTCGCGACGACATAGCTGGCCTTTCGCGTCGTCTCGATTTTGTAAAGGGCGCGGAAGATGAGCGCTACAAAAAACCCCATAAGCACTCTCGGAACGACGCAGGTCAAAAAGACCTTTATGGGGCTTATCTGCATTAAAAAGACTCCGAGCGCGTCGGCTCCGAAGCATTTGGCGAAGGTGCAGAGCCCGAAGACGAGTCCCAGCGACGCCCCCCAGAGCGGCCCCATCATAACGGCGCCGACGATAACGGGTATGTGCAGGAAGGTAATGGCGAATGGACCTATGGTCAGGTAGCCCAGCGAGGTGAAGGCCAGCACGGCCTCCAGCGCCGTCAGTATTGCGAAGCGGACGAGCGTGCGGGTGTTCTTGTTTCGCATTCAAATATCCCTTTCAAATCCTAATTTGTCTCGTTGCGCAGTATGGCGCAAAGTCCGTCGAGCAGGAGGTTCTCATCGTATATGAGCTCGGTGCGGCACAGCGGGGCGACTACCGAAGCCAGTCCGCCTGTAATTATGGCGCTGGCGCGCTCGCCCAGCTCCTCACACATTCTCTCGTACATTCCGTCGAGCATGGCCGCGGCGCCGAAAACAACTCCGGACATCATGCAGTCGGGCGTGTTAGTGCTTATCGCGCGCTCGGGAGCGTAGAAGGAGACTCCTGGCAGCAGCGAGGTACTGTCTACCAGAGCGTCCGTGGATATCCTGAGCCCCGGCATGATAGCGCCGCCGAGAAACTCTCGCGAGCGCGATACCGCGGTTATCTTGGTGGCGGTGCCCATGTCGATTATCACAGCGGGCAGCGGGTACTTTTCAAGCGCGCCCACGGCCGTTGCGTAGAGGTCGCAGCCGAGCTCGCGCGGATTGTCCAGCTTGATATCCAAAAGCCTGTAAACCGGGTAGCCCAGTATCAGCGGCTCAAGGTCGAAAACGGCGCGTATGGCCTCCGCTACGCTTTGGGTGACTATCGGCACCACTGAGCTCACTATGGCGGAGCTTATAGAGAAGCGATTGGCCTTGTAGAGCTCGAAAACGCTCAGCAGCTCGGCGGCGTACTGATCCCTCATGCGCCGCGAATCGGT